>CAYPRS010000074.1:0-4010 GCA_964413235.1 uncultured Candidatus Saccharibacteria bacterium
TAGAAGCGACGAGACCGGTCTTCCCTGTTTCGGTATTGATAAGCCAAATTTCGTCAGAGAAAGAAATTAACCCCTTATACCAATCATCCGGAAGATTAGTATTGTTTACAAAGTTTGACGTGGCGCAATACAATATGTTTGTATTTTCAACACCCCAGACACATTTTTCCGGAAAAGTGTTTAGTCCAAGAGAAGTTTCTGTTTTTGTTTCTACATCATAAATATTCAAGTCAAAACCTTTTTTATCACTTTTTGCGTAAAGAATTTTTGTTGCATCAGGACTAATAAGAGTGGTAAGACCTTTTACTTCCCCTAGAATTTTTTTCATTGTTCCGTTTCCAGTGTTTACAAAATACAAATAACCGTCAATGTTATATGATGGTTTAGTGGTAAGAGCAACCAAGTTTTCTTTTGGCCATTCTATTAACCATTGGCTAAAAGGCGAAGCAAACAATTGTTGTCTCTCTCCAACATTATTCAAGTTTTCCGACATAATAAAAGCAGAACCTTTGTTTTTTTGTAAATAAAGTACTTGTTCAGAATCTGTACCCGACATAGCAACCTCTGGTAAATTGTCAGGTAGGAATTTACCAACAGAAGGGGTACTGCTCCCTAATGAGATGTTTTTGAGGGGAATAGCGTATGTTTTTATGGTGGTAGTATCGTTTTTTTCCTTTAAAAATCTCAAAACAACATTTTCGCCATTTTTGCTCCAAAGAGCGCTATGAATACCAAGTAGGGTCTGTTGTAAAATTCTCTCCGAGGTTTTATTTTCTAAAGAATATTCATAAATATCTCCTGTTTTTTGCTCCACATATCTAATCACAGTTTCTCCGTCAACGTTCGTTATAAAACGAGCTCCGGCAATAGGCTCCGAAACAATTCTGGTTAATTTTTGAGTAATTTGCGGCTGGTCGTCGTAAGAAGATTCGTTGTTTGTCGGCTCGGTAATAAGGTTGTTGTCTATAGGTGCCGGTTTTCCAAAAGGATCAAACTTTTCTCTTGTTTCGGTAATTGTCGGATTATCAGTTGGGTTTACAATTACAAAAATTATAGCACTTATTAAAAGAGTGATGAGAGCTACCGCGATAAATAATATTGTTTTGTTTTTTTCTTTAGGCATTGTTTTTTTAATATTTTTCAAAAGAATTTTAATATGAAAGCAAAACTCTCACTACTTTTGTTTCTTGGTAAGTGTTAGCCATATTTTTAATATATGCTTCTAGACGCGCCTTGCCGGACCCATCATCAGGTTTGATAAACGTAATGATCTTATCGCGATCATCCTCGCTTTCTACTTTAGTATTATTGATCGCCCATTCATATTTTAGATCTTTCATTTCTCCGGTAGTCATAAAATACGGCTCCGCTTTAACGGAAAATTCATTCTTGGTAATTTCTTTGGTGTTGTACAGCGCGTTATTAAAAAGAGTTCCCATTAAAGAATTATTTTCATATAAGATCAATTCCGGTTCAACAGACTCTATTTTGATACCCTTTCCCACTTTTTTGGATCTATCAAAAGAAATCATGGTAACATTGACCTCTCTGTTATTTCCCGCGTAAGATCCAAAAGTTACAAAACTCGTTTTGTTGTACCCTGAAGAGCCGACAATATTACCAAGATTGCCAATAGACCAAGTATAGATAAACCTAGAGTCAATATTTTTACTGTTGGGAATTGCTACTACTTTAATAGAACTTTTGTAAGTCGGCAGGGATTTGCCACGATAAAACGGCGGAGTATAAGTATCTGCTTCCCAGAGAAGGTCAACTTCTATAGGCATGATCTCTTTCTGGAGGTCCATTCTTCTGCCGTCCGGAAGCATTATAATAACATCAAGAATAGTTTTTTCATCAACATCTCCGGATGTAAAACTAAAACTTTTTTCTCCAATACCGTGTTTTTGGATCTCATCATCCAGATACCAATAAATATCTGATTGATCAAGATCCACTAAAACACCGGAGAGTCCGGCGGATATTGTTTGGTTTGGTCCGGGTATTTCCGGAGATAAAGTAACATCAATCACTCCTGCAAAAGTCGCTACGGGAAACGTTACTCCTAAAAAAATAATTGTTTTTAGTATAATTTTATTCATAATTCTCTTTATTTTATGATATTTTTTGTTTTACCACAACTTAATATATAAATTCGCGAGCTAATAATTGAGCTGCTTTATTTTTCCGAAGGAAATTTTCTGATTTAACTGTTAAATAGAAAAAAACTGTTGTTAAAGGAAGTATTCCTAAAATAGGTACTTGTTCCAACAATAGTAATAATAATTTATTTGCCATTTTTCTTGACAGCATATTGACTCCGTTAAAATGAAGATATAAAAGCAACGTGCCGGAAATAAGTATTCCTAAAAATATAAAAACTGCTGTACTCACAGCACTAATAGCTTGACCTACAACAGGAATTACATTAACAACAAAAAGCAAGAAGCTTGACACTACATCAAAAAAGTCATCCATTATTGCAATTACCATCATTATCCAAAAACCGGGTCCGCCAATCTTTTTTTCCCCTTTAACGGTAATTCCAGAATTTTTTTCTGCGACTCTACTGCTATAATGAGCGTTAGGATTTTTTTTCATACATTCTTTTTAATTACCCTCAGCCATCCTTAATTCTTCTTTTGCCTGTTTAACGGCAAGGATCTGCGACGGATCGGAAGTGATGATCTGATCTTCCGTGTATGAGGCGATGATCTTTAGCGCCACATGCTTCATTCCCGCAAAGAACATTCCTTCACCTATGTCCGATTCAAGCAGGAGATATTTTTCTTCCTCGGTTAAATTAAATGTTTTTTGTACCAGATCAACAGATGTGGGCGATTGTTTAAGCAAAAGCTGCATTGATGAGTTGGTCATGATTGGCAGTCCATATGGTGATTTCAAAAAATCATTGACATCTTGGGTAATGGTAGCAATTCCCAGATAATATTTTCTTCCCCGCTTTGCCAAACCATAGAGAAAAGATGCGGTGTCTTCCGATTTCATCATCCACCACGCTTCGTCAACCACTAAAAGACGTTTGCGTAGATTTTTTCTAATGGAATTCCAGATATAATGAGTAACTATAAACATAGCGATCGGTTTTAGCTCGTCCTCCATGTCTCTTATAGAGAAAACAATAAATTTTTTGTTAATATCAACATTCGTCGGCTTATTAAGAAAACCGGACCAAGAACCCCTCGTGTATTTGGTCAGTTTTTGCACCAAACCTTCTGCTCCTTCCATTCCAGAGAGGATCAATTCAAAATCAGAAAGTAGAGGCGGCTCTATTTTTTCAAAATCAGATTCAGGAGTAATATCTTTGAGGGCGTAGGTTTCGTTAATAGCACGATCTATAATAGAGTCTTCTTCCGGCGAAAGTCCGCCCAACATAATTCTAAAAAGTCCGACCAAAGTAATAATATTTGACCGCAACACATCTCCTGGAGATTCGTCTTCGCCTACTGGCGGAAGATCAAAAGGATTAATATGATGTTCTGAAGTAAGAGAAATATTAAAAAATCTTCCCCCTGTGGCTTGAGCCAAGTATTGATATTCGTTTTCCGGATCTATAACAATAACATCGGTATCAAACATAAGACTTCTTATGATCTCCAGTTTAGTGGCATATGATTTACCGGAACCGGATTTGGCAAAAGTAATAGAGTTATAATTTTCCAAAGAAAAACGGTCAAAAAGGACAAGCGATGAATTATGGCGATTAATGCCGTAGAGAATTCCACGGTCAGAGGTTAGGTCAAACGATACAAAAGGGAAAATACTTGAAAGTGGCGCTGAATTGAGTTTTCTGTGCACCTGTAATTTATCTTGTCCAAGAGGAATAATACTTTGAAAACCCTCTTCTTGCTGGAACATTGCCGGACGCACATAGATCAACTTTGATTCCAAAATACTCCGCAACTCAGAATCAAGATTTTTTAATTCTTTTTCGTTGTCGGCGTAAATGGAAATGTAAATACCTACGCTGAATATTTTTTCTTGGGCGCGCT
>CAYPRS010000075.1:0-3973 GCA_964413235.1 uncultured Candidatus Saccharibacteria bacterium
TACTGCTATTTTGAGAATAGAATTTAATCAGTTTTTTGATAATTTAATAATTAAAAAATAATTATATGAAAAAAATTGCAAAAGCCATAATTTCAATTATGCTAGTTTTTTTTTTGGCGCGTTTAGCTAAAAACGAGTCAAAAAGAAAAAAAGCTGGAAAAGCTATAATTTTAGTTCTACTAATTGTCATATTAGTGAGCTTAACTAAAGTTATGGGAGCACTTGGATTTTTTCTCGGATCATTGCTTTTTCTTTTTTTCTACGACATTATGGAAAAAGGAGATTACAAAATTGCTAGTTAGTAGCAATTTTTGTTTTTAAAATTCTTTTTTCCAATTCTTCTATTTCATCTCTCAAAATAGCCGCAGTCTCAAAATCCAGTATCTTTACTGCCGCGTTCATTTGTTTTTTCTTTCGCGCCAAAAGCTTTGCAGGATCTTTTTCAAAATCCTTTTCGTCTATCGCAAGAATGGTTGTTACCGCTTTACTATGCTTGGTTTCCATCTGTTCGGTAATGTCTTGAATTTTTTTACTGATTGAACGCGGTGTGATGCCATGTTTTTTATTATATGCCAATTGAAGCGCTCTTCTGCGATTTGTTTCTCCGACTGCTTTTTCTATGGAGCCGGTCATTTTGTCGGCATAAAGTATAACCCGACCGTTCTCGTTTCGCGCGGCGCGTCCGATGGTTTGAATAAGCGAAGTCTCCGACCGCAAAAATCCTTCTTTGTCGGCATCAAGAATAGCCACCAAAGAAACTTCCGGCAAGTCAAGCCCTTCCCGCAAGAGATTTACCCCGACCAGACAGTCAAACTCCCCTTTTCTAAATTGAGTTAAAATCTGAATACGCTCAATGGTTTTGATATCGCTATGGAGATACTCGGTCTTTATTCCTTTTTCTTTAAGAAATTCACTCAAGTCCTCCGCCATTTTTTTGGTAAGTGTCGTCACAAGCGTTCGCTCTTTCTTTTCGGTAGTTTTAATAACTTCTTCAATAAGGTCATAAACCTGCCCTTTATATTTTCCTTTTTCAATGACCGGACGCATATCTATTTTTGGATCAAGAAGTCCGGTCGGACGGATCACCTGCTCAACAATTTGCGCGCTTGTCTCCCGCTCATAATCACCGGGAGTAGCTGATGTAAACACTATCTGTCCTACCCTACTCCTGAATTCTTCAAAACGAAGCGGTCTGTTATCCAGAGCACTCGGCAGACGAAAACCGTATTCTATCAAATTCTTTTTTCGGGAAGCATCTCCGGCGTACATTCCCCGCAACTGAGGAACCGTCACATGAGATTCGTCTATGATCGTCAAAAAATCCGCCTGACCATCTTCTTTGCGAGGAAAATATGAAAGCAATGTATCAGGAGCTTCTCCCACACCTCGTCCCGACAAATGACGCGAATAATTCTCTATTCCGGAACAATATCCGATCTCTTGCATCATTGATAAGTCATAATTAGTCCGCCTTTTGAGTCGCTCCGCTTCAAGTAATTTTCCTCCTTTTTTGAGTTCCTCCAAACGCTTTTTAAGCTCTGTTCTTATCAATGTAACCGCCCGTTTTTTTTGGTCTTCGTTCGTTACAAAATGTTTTGCCGGAAAAAGAAACATCTCTTTTATTTCTTCAATGATCCTTCTGGTTATCGCATCAATTTTTGTAATCGCTTCTACTTTTTTACCCGAGAGTTCCACCAAATAAATAACCTTCTCCGCGGTAGACATTATCTCAAAGCGATTACCAATAGCGCGGAATAATCCAGGAGCCAAGTCAGCATTTGTACGTTCAAAAAATATGCTGACCAATTTTTCCAAAAGTTCGCGACGGGACATTTTTTCTCCAACTTTAATTTGCAAATGCTGTTTCATATATTCTGCCGGAGAACCTAGTCCGTAAATACACGAAACCGAAGCAACAATTATCACATCAGAACGAGTCAAAAGCGCTTGCGTGGAAGCATGACGCAAACGGTCTATCTCTTCATTAATAGAAGCGTCTTTTTCTATATATGTATCGGTCGCGGAAATATATGCCTCGGGCTGATAATAATCGTAATATGAAACAAAATAATGCACCGCATTATCGGGGAAAAATTCTTTGTACTCCTGCGCCAGTTGCGCGGCAAGGGTTTTGTTATGGGCAATAACAAGCGTCGGTTTCTGCACCTTTTCAATAATATTCGCTACGG
This sequence comes from uncultured Candidatus Saccharibacteria bacterium, assembly GCA_964413235.1. Taxonomy (GTDB): domain Bacteria; phylum Patescibacteriota; class Minisyncoccia; order Phycocordibacterales; family JAGLOS01; genus JAGLOS01. The sequence continues at coordinate 2,190 of CAYPRS010000075.1, forward strand.
TAAAAGTTTTACCGGACCCCGTAACACCCAAAAGCGTCTGGTTTTGCATGCCGGATTTTAATCCCTCATCAAGCTCTTTAATAGCTCTTGGTTGATCGCCAGAAGGTTTGAATTTACTCTGTATTTTAAATATCTTACTCATAGTTAAAAATTGAAAGGCTGGCTTGCCCCGAGATGAGCGATAGCGAATTTTTCGGGGTCACCCGCGGGTTTATATTTGCTTTTAATCTTAAATTTCATAATACAAAAATACTATATCATAAATGACATTGTTTTTGTTTTTTTCCAAGCGACCTTGGAAAAAACAAATTCAAAAATTGTACAATGTTCTGTTTTTGGTACAATGTTTAATATACTTTTTGTATAAGGTTAATGGTTAATGGGGTCAGGTTAATGAGTTAATGGGTTAATGGGGTCGGGTTAATGGGTTAATGGGTTAATGGGGTCAGTCACCATTGTTTGTTAAATCATGTGGTATAATATTATATATAGCTTTAGGATAAAATGATTCTAAACTTTTTCATAATACTTCCCCAAAAACTCTTTCTTAAACTCCTCAAAATTTTCATCAATGATTGATTGGCGGATGTCATCAACGAGTTTGATTATAAAATGAAGGTTATGAATTGACGCAAGTGTACTTGCCAACATTTCTTTGGCGCGGAAAAGGTGCGCGAGATACGCACGAGTGTAATTTTGGCAAGTGTAGCAATTACAATTGGAATCTATCGGTGTAAAGTCATTTACAAATTTTGCGTTCAAGATATTGATCCGTCCGTCTCTGGTATAAATCGTACCGTTGCGCGCCATGCGGGTTGGCGCCACACAATCAAAAAGATCACAGCCGTTTTCAATCCCGCTAAAAAGATCTATCGGCTCCCCTATGCCGAGCAGATGTCGCGGTTTGTCCTCGGGAAGTATTTCATTGACCCAGCCGACGGCTGTGTGCATGTCTTCTTTATCAAACGAACCGCCAATTCCAAAACCGTCAAAGTCCATTCCGGCAATAATTCGCGCGGATTCTTTGCGCAGATCTTCGTGTCGCCCACCCTGAACAATACCCAAAAGCGCGCGCTTCTCGCCGTTTTCTTTTAATAACTCCTTATGGCGTTTTAGACTACGTTCCGCCCATCTGTGCGTCCTACCCATCGCCTCTTTTTGATATTCATAACTCGCCTGCGGTGAAGTGCATTCGTCAAACGCAAATAAGATATCCGCGCCGATATTGTGCTGTATTTCCATGGAACGCTCCGGAGTGAAGTGGTGTCTGGATCCGTCAATATGTGATTTGAAAGTAACGCCATCTTCGGTAACCTTAGCAAGCGCGGAGAGAACTTCCTCCCTTTTTTCTTTTTCTTCGCCTCGCCGTAGCCTTTGGCGGAGGAGGGTTCTGTCATCTTCTCCTTTTGCAATCTTGCTGACATGTTCACCAAAAGCGGCACCAAGAGAGAATGCCTGAAACCCACCCGAATCTGTCATTGTTGGACCCTGCCAGTTCATAAATTTATGCAACTTCCCCGCTTTTTTCAGAACTTCTTCCCCGGGCTGAAGATACAAATGATAAGTATTAGCAAGCACAACTTGCGCCCCTGTGTCCGCCACCTGCTCCATTGTCATCGCTTTTACGGTAGCTTTTGTCCCAACAGTAACAAACGCCGGAGTCTGGATATCACCATGAGGAGTACTAAGCACCCCAACCCGTCCCAGCTTTCCTTTTAGCTTCTTTTTAATTTTAAAATCAATCGGTTTCATTGTTTAAAAACTATACCATATATACAATATAT
>CAYPRS010000076.1:0-3897 GCA_964413235.1 uncultured Candidatus Saccharibacteria bacterium
TTAAAAACGTTATATTAAAAAAAGAGAATTCACATTAATAATATCTCTTACAAAACATTTATACAAACCAAATATCCCCACAAGGTTCCTTTTGGTTTGTATGGAATTCTATTATTTATTTGATTTTGGGAGTAAAAAAATCCACTCCTTATTTATTGGTCTCCTCACCAGGAGTTGAACCTGGATCTGCCCCTTAGGAGGGGGCTGTTCTATCCATTGAACTACGAGGAGGATAAATTTACTTTACAAAACAAGGCGCTTAAATTCGCGCCGTGTTCTGTAGGGACTATTACTAAGATTACAGGATAATTACAATCCAAGCAACTCGGATATGCGCGCTTTGTCAAAACCTATAATAATTTCCGGTTCCGCGCCTTCATCGCCGATCATAATTACTGGCACACCCATCTGACCGGTCTTTTCAACCATTTCATCACGTTTTTCCTCGTCTGTAGCCACGTCATACGCGGTATATTCCACATTGTTCTCCTTAAAAAAATCTTTTGCCATATTACAGTACCCACACGCTGGTGTGGAATAAATAGTCACTTTTTTCATAAATTAATATTTAATTAATTGCTATTTAACAAGACTATTGTATCATAAAATTACAATTATGAAACATAGTTTTAAATAAAAAATTTTCGTGGCATGCCACGAGTGAGCAAAACAATTTTTCGTGGTGCGAGTACGGGGAATCGGGGTCAACTCACCTCGATATAATTGTTCGTTTGTACCTCACTCCAATTCTATCGGGTGGTTCCTCCCCGAGCTCGCCTGTCGTAAAGCGACATAGCTCCGCTTTTCGATTCCCCACGCAAGCAAAGAAGTTTGCTTGCTCTACTCTCCAAGCAAAATTCCTTCCATAAGATTACGGTTGCATTTTATCTTATGGAAGGAATTTTGCTTGTGCGAGTACGGGGAATCGAACCCCGATCTGTTGCTTGGGAAGCAACCATTCTACCACTAAACTATACTCGCAAAATACTATTTAAAACCATCCTTTAATTTTCCCCCACAAAGTTTTGTTCTTCACGTCCTCCGAATCATTTTCTTTTTCTTCTTTTGGTGGGTCAACAATCACAATCATCTCCTCCCCATCTTTAACCAAACCAAACTTTTCGCGTATTTCCGTCTCAACCCCTAAGGGTGTTTCCAGAGATTCTATCTTTGCCGTAAGTTCTGATTCACGTTTCTTTAGTTCATCATATGTTTCTGCAACAGCTGCAACATTCTTTTCCGTATTGCGAACTTTTTTGTAAACATCCCACGTCGCGCTAATACTTAAAGAGCAAATAATTCCCAGAACTATAATAAATGGGACAGAAAATAATATATCTTTATATCTTCCTTTTTTTTGTTTTCTCTCAAATTTACGCATATCCAAATCTTTTATTTCTTAATTGCATTTTATTACATACAACCCTAAAAAGCAAAAAGGATGACAAAAGGTGAAAATTACTATATCATCTAAGTATGTTCAGTGGAAAAAATCAAAAGAAAATAAAATTTATGTGGTCAATTATAGGAATTTTGATGATCATAAGCATGGTGCTTCTCTATTCCGCGCCATCATTATTGTAATAATTTAAACAGACTTTTAAAAAGTCCTTCTTATTTACTCTTTCATCATTTTTAAGAACGCTTCCGCCGGAATGTTGACCTTTCCGCGTTCTTTCATTTTCTTCTTCCCTTTTTTCTGTTTCTCCAGAAGCTTTCTTTTTCTGGTTATATCACCACCGTAGAGTTTTGCGGTAACATCTTTGCGAAAAGCTGCCAGAGTGCGCGATGATATGATCCGCCCCATAGCGACACCTTGTATTTTTGTCACAAACATCTGTCGTGGCAATATTTTGTGTAATTTTTCCACTGCTTTTTGCGCTTCTTCCTCGGCTCGGCGACGAGACACAACACGGGCAAACGCGGCAATCGGCTCCCCTGCCACCACAATATCAAGACGCGCCACATCCGCTTCTCTGAATCCGGAAATATTATATGAAAGAGAAGCAAATCCGCTGGATACGCTCTTTAATTCATCAAAGAAATTCCGCATCAGTTCTCGCAGGGGCATCAAAAAAGATATTGACGTTCTGTTATCACCAAAAGTTTCCGACAATTGCACTTCCGCTTCGTGAGCAAAAAGCATCTGCATTATCTGCCCGACATATTCCGGCGGGGTGATGATCTTGGCATCTATCCACGGCTCTCGTATCATCTTCGTCGTTCCATAATCGGGAAAAAGCGACGGTGAGTAAATAATTTCTTTTTTATCGTTATTGTTGGTAACTTCATATGTAATACTCGGTGTCGTTACAACAAGTTCAAGGTTGAATTCCCTTCTCAATCTTTCTGTGATTATCTCCAGATGAAGCATTCCGAGAAAACCACACCGAAACCCGCGTCCAAGAGTACCGGACGATTCCTCTTCAAATGAAAGCGATGAATCAGACAAACGCAGTCGCTCCAGTGATTGTCGCAACACCGTAAAATTATCAGCATCTTCCGGAAAAACACTCGCCCAAACCACAGGCTGAGCTTCCATATATCCGGGAAGTTCCGGCAAGACATGCTTTTGATGCTCTATCGTGTCTCCCACACCCACAATCCCCGGCTTTTTGATGCCGGTAACGATATATCCGATAGAACCCGGACCAAGCTCCCCTGTTGGAGTTTCTTCCGGTGAGAAAATACCAACTTCAAGAGCCTGAAAAGTATCCTTTGATTGCATAAATTTCAGAGGATCTCCTTTCTTTAATGTTCCATCAAAAACACGAATATAAACAATTATTCCCCGATGATTTGAGTAAGCAAAATCAAAAATAAGAGCTCTCACTCCCGCAGTATCTTCAAGTTCTTCTTCCGGCGCAGGAATTTTCTCAATTATCTTATCGAGAAGCTCCGGAACACCCTCGCCTGTTTTTCCCGATGCTAACAAAACTTCATTCGGGTCACACTCCAGAAGCTCCATTAATTCATCTCTTATTTCATCTATACGCGCCAGAGGAGAATCAACTTTGCTTAAGACCGGTATGATAACCAAACCAATTTCCTTCGCCATAGTGAGAGTGGTTAGTGTCTGCGCCTGCACGCCTTGAGTTGCATCCACGAGTAAAATTGACCCCTCCACAGCTTTTAACGCGCGCGATACTTCATAAGAAAAGTCTATATGCCCGGGAGTATCAATAAGATTAAGAGAATATTCTTCCCCATCTTTTTTGTACTTCATACTAACCGGTTGCATTTTGATAGTAATCCCCCTCTCACGCTCCAATTCCATAGAATCAAGCACTTGCTCTTTCATCTTTCGTTTAGGAATGGTATTCGTGATCTCAAGCATCCGATCAGCAAGAGTGCTCTTCCCGTGGTCTATATGCGCGATAATAGAAAAATTACGGGTATGTCTTAAATCCATATATTTATAGACTACATACTACCACAATTTTAAAAGCATGCACTAAACAAATCTTCAAGTTAGAGAGCATATACTAACCATTATGGTTAAACATATAATATAGCTAAGCACATAATAATTACAGTATAAAATATTATTTTTTTTGCTTCAGACTGTTTCTGTAAATTTATTTCTCCAGAGAATTTACATGTCACATATTTAACTAAACCGACAATAAACAATAAGGTTGCTATAACAAAAATTGGAAATAACAAGAAGTATGAGATTAAAATAGATAATGATGTTAATAAAAATAAATTTTTGAACACAAGCAAACGTAAAACAATTAAGCCCCAAGACATAATAAGCATCACAACAAACAATTTCAAAAGAGTTTTTGCAAAGATAGATCCAAAATTTTTAATTTCTCCAGATATTATTTTTTTAAAATATTCTTTTATTTTATCTTTTTTCGTATATAAATATACTGTCATTAAGCTTAGTAT
>CAYPRS010000077.1:0-3843 GCA_964413235.1 uncultured Candidatus Saccharibacteria bacterium
CTATTTTATATGATAAGAAAGATAAGGGATATAAAGAAAAAGAAGAAGAACTTACAGAAACCCCTGATATTGTTATACCTTGTGATTTTGATACTGATGATAAAATAACTGAAGCTTTGCTTCCCTATAAGAAAGAATTACTTGTTATCACGTCAAGGCAAGAAAAAACAATTCCCCATCTTAAAAAAGTCATCCCTCATGTCCCATATCTACGAACACCTACCGCCAAATCATTGGATTGGTCAACTCATAAAGTCTTACTGCGCCGGCGTTTCCGGGTTTATGACAAAAGCATAACCCCTGATTTTATCCTTACACAAGATGCAAAAAAAACAACCAGAAAAAGTTTGGAGGATAGATTAGGTTTCCCTGTTATTGTAAAACCCGCGGGATTAGCGCAGAGTATTCTTGTTGGTATCTGTTTTCATAATGAGGAGTTGGAAAAATTTCTTAAACAAACCTTTGGTAAAATGCGCCGGATATACAAAGAGAACAAAGGACGAGGAAAACCGGAAGTATTAATTGAACAATTTCTTGACGGTCAGTTATATTCAATAGATGTTTATGTTACATCAAGAGGAAAAATGACTTTCTGCCCAATGGTCGCGGTAAAAACGGGGCGTACTATTGGTTTTGACGATTTTTTCGGATACCAGCAAATAACACCAACTCTTTTAAATAAAGAAAGTATTGAGGAAGCCGAGCGCATTGCGAGAAAAGGTATTCACGCCCTTGGGTTGCGCAGTACAACAGCTCATGTTGAGCTTTTGAAAACCGAAAAAGGTTGGAAAGTGGTTGAAATCGGACCAAGAATAGGAGGATTTCGAGATCAAATGTATAAAAGATCCTTTGGAATTAATCACACTATGAATGATATTTTGACACGTATTCCGGAAAAAGTAATTGTCCCAAAAAAAGTTCTTGGTCATTCAGCTGCTTTAAAATTTTTTGCAAAAAAGGAAGGTACTCTCATGAAACTGACCGGTATAAAAAAAGTACAAGAATTAAAATCTTTTTATAATATTAAAATAAACAAAAAAGTTGGCAATCGTTGCGTGTATGCTAAAAATGGCGGTCAAAGTGTTTTTAACATCATGTTGTTTAACAAAGACCGTTCAAAATTACTTGCCGATATAAGACGTCTTGAACAAACTGTTGAAATTGAGACAAAATAATATTTAATTATTATGAAATTTTATTGCATAAACAGAAAAGGAGCAAATCCAACAACAATTAAATTATTAAAAAAATCTGCCAAAGAAAGAAATATTGAATTTAAAGAAATATATTCTGATTGTTATGAATTTATAAAATTTCCTAATCTAAAAAAAGTAGATATTTTATATAACATTTGTATAGATCATAAATCTAAAACACTAGAAAAATGTATAATAAATAATAATGTTACAACTTTTTGCGTCAATAACAATACTAAACTACACTCCTATGATAATGTTATTGACGCAACCATAATACATACTAAAAATAATTTACCAATAATAAAAACTGTTTTTGATATCACAAAAGATAGAAAAATATTGAAAAAATACATAAAATTTTTGGATGGATTTCCAATTATCATAAAATCTATGGGTGGTAGTCATGGAATTGGGGTTATCAAGATTGATTCATACGATTCATTGCTGTCTGTGATTGATGTTTTGTTAAGTAATAATAATAAATTTATTATGCGTAAATTTATAAATTATAAAGAACACGCAAGATTAATTGTGTTGGGAGACAAAGTTATATCTAGTATAGAATATAAAAAAATTAAAGATGACTTTAGATCAAATGTTGGAAAAGAGCTCAAAATAAAAGTAAAGAATTTTGGAAAAGAAATAGAAAATACTGCAATAAAAGCTGTGGAAGTTTTAGGATATGAATTTGGTGGTGTTGACATACTATTAGACAATAAAGGTGGTTTTTACATTGCGGAAGTTAATTATCCCTGTTTTTTTCCAAGAGCTCAAGAAGTAACTGGAGTTGATATTTCAGGGTTAATGATTGATTATTTGGTAAAAAAACAAAAAATAACTAATACACTCTTATATAAAAATAGAGCAATTATATGAATTTTATAAAAAAGATATTTTAACAATGTCGTTTTTGTAGTATATAATTTATAGACGATTCAAGAAAGAATGAATCACCCTGCAGCAGAGCTGCGAGGTATCAGTGGTTATGCTATGTCATCGAACAAACGTAGCTGTTCGTGAGATAACTGCTTATAATGTTTTCCTTACTCTTTGACATAATTGGTTATGATCTTTTCGTTGGCATATTGCCCAACCGTGTTTATATAATATCCCGATGTCCAAAACTTTCCTCCCCACAACATCTTTTTTACTTCGGGGAATCGTTTGAATATTTCTTTCGCCGTGATGCTTTTCGTTATTTGAACCACACTGTGTGGAGTAAGAGTCGGTACGCTTTGTATGAGGAAATGAACATGATCTTCGTCTGTTCCAATTTCATGGTACCCGATCTCAAACCTTTTCTCAATTTCCAAGCATATATCTTTCAACTCTTCTTCAACCTCTTTGGTAAATACTTTTCTTCGATATTTTGCCGAACATACTACGTGGTATAACAATAGGTTTTTATTATGACGTTTGTGTACATGTTCTGCCATTTATTCATTATACCCTATGCTGACCCCCACTAGCTTCGCTGCGGAGAATTCTTTTTGATTAAATATAAAATATTACTTGAATAATTTTAGACTTTAATTATTACCTTACAAAGCATAATTAAGATCTACCAAAAAACAGTCAAAGATATTCGCATGAGAACCATTAAACGAATAAAGGTGGGTTCTTGGGTGCATGTGATGGAATCTTCGGAAGAGAAGAAGAGATTGAGCAACTTACAAACGAGCTTAGACTGGAAGAAGGGTTTATCCGCGACGAGCTGGACCCTTATGAAATACCTCGTCTGGAAGTAAAAAAGGATGTTATTTATATATTTACTCGTTTTCCACACAATGACGGCAGTGAGACGCTCACTGTGCCGATCTTGATCGCGGTAGGTCCGGATTTTGTCGTTACTCTTTCTCAAAAGGAGATGGTGTTTTTGGAAAAATTTATTCAAAAAACAAGAAAAGGCTTGATGAAAGATTTTTCAACAACTCAAAAAACAAAGCTCGTTTTGCCAATCTTACATGAAATAAATAGTTGTTATAATAATTTTCTTACAAAAATACACAAACAGGTCAAAAGCGGACAAGTACGACTGGAGCACATTATCAACAAAAACATCGTACGGTTAATTGGCTTTGAAAGCACACTTAACGACTTCTTGAACGCACTCCAGTCAACACATAAATTTTGCAAACCTTGCTTTCCGGAAAAGTCATCAAACTCTATGAAAAAGACAAGGATTTGACGGAAGACCTTTTGCTTTCCAACGGACAACTGATAGGAGCCTGTAAAGCGCGGCTCAAAATGATGACCAATATCCGCGAAACATATTCAACCATCATGACCAATGATCTGAATTGGGTCATCCGCTTTCTTACTGTCATTACCGTCCTTTTCACGATCCCAACCATAATTTTCAGCTTATATGGAATGAACATCACGCTTCCCTTTGCAAATTCTCCAATGGCATTCGCCGGAATAATTGTTACAATAATTTTCGTTTCTATAATATTGCTTCTGATATTCCATAAAAATAAGTGGCTCTAGATTAAACCATTGACCACTTGGATATTTCGCTTTCAAGTTACTCAAAAACCAAAAACCATCTACTCACTCTTTGTTGCGGTCGCAACAAAGAGTGAGTAGATGGTTTGGACAATTTGGACAATAAATACAAAATAAAAACCGTATAAAGATATAA
>CAYPRS010000078.1:0-3784 GCA_964413235.1 uncultured Candidatus Saccharibacteria bacterium
AGATATTATTTATTGTTGTGATACTCGCTAATCTTTTTCTTGCGGGAGTTTGTTTTTTTCTATGGCAAAAAATAGAGAATACTTCTGATGAAATTAATATTCGTAAACAAGAAGAGGCTGCGCGGGAAATAGAAAAAACCAATTTATATCAACTAACGACGTTTATTAAAAAAGAAATTGATCCTGCGAGCGTTCAATTAGCCAAATATTTTGTTAATGAGAGTAACTATATTGATTTTATTAAACGCATTGAGATGTTGGCTGAAAGATCTAATGTTGATATTGAAATAAAAAGTACTGAACTTTCGGAAGCACTTCAATTGAATTTTACTTTTGGAGGATCTTTTAATAATTTAACGTATTTTATTGCTTTGGTGGAGAGTTTACCGATCAATCTTAAAATTGAAAGTGTGAGAATAGAACAGACAAAAGATGATGGTTTGTGGAGAGGTTGGGCCGTTGTGATAATGCCAGGTTCTGGTGGAAGTAATAATTAAGGTACTATGGATATTTCAAAAATATATAAAAAAATAAAAAGATATCGTGATAGAGACCGTTCAAAACTTTATATCACTTCGTTTCGCGAGTGGAATATCCTATTATTCATAAACACAGTTTTTATTTTGTTTGTCATTTGTTTTAGTTATTATGCTTTTAATGTTGTTTATATAGATAGTTTTAAAGAAGAAGAAGTGACTTTGCAAACAAATATGGACCCTTATGATATTAAGACTTTCAAAACTGAATTATCTGAAACCATTCAGCGTTATGAAAAAAAAACACAAGAGTATAACGATCTTTTAAATGAACAACCGTTGTTTGAAGATCAGATCAGTATAACCGCTTCTACCACTAGTTCTTCCGGTAACGAAATATATAATATCGGAGGTGAGGAGGAAGAGACTTTTTCAACAGATGATATTTTGCCAAAAATTTTTAATTAAATAGAATCAAGATTTTTTGATACAGCTTCGGTTTAGAAAGCTTTTATTAGCGACGTAGAGCGAGCGTCCGCCATGGGCGGACCGAGCCGAGGTGAGAAGTGAATACTTGGAGTAACGTCCGACTCATTGAGATATTTTACGCAATGAAGTAAAGTAAAATAGCCAATGAGTGGACAGTTCCTGTAAGGAAATAATACAAGACGAAATGTTTTTATTGTTGACCCGTTTAAGTAATCTTGGTATATTTTGTTGGTATTTTATAATTCAAAATAGAGATATTAAATATCCCCCTGTAGTTCAATGGATAGAACAGTAGCCTTCTAAGCTTCAAATCGAGGTTCGATCCCTCGCAGGGGGACAAAATGTAAAACAAATTAAAACTCCTTTTATAAGGAGTTTTAATTTTTTACAAAATCGTTTGTTTTTACTCAAGACAAAGATTTAAAAAGCATGGACTATGGACTAATATCCTCTATTTATTATTTTTCATCTCTTTTTCTTCTTCTTTAACTTCGGCAACCAGCTTTTTCTTGGCTTTATGAAAATGCATTAATGAGAAAATAATGATACTGGCCAGAATTATTCCAAATATATTTAAGATCAGTGTACCCAATACTGTTTTAAAGACTAATAAGTTTCCACTTGCCAAAGCCAATCCTATTGCGGTTAGAGGAGGTATTAAGGTAACAGTAATAGCTACTCCGGGTAAGGTACTGTTTATTAAATTAGGTTTTGCCCAAGCGTAACTGGCAGCCATTCCGGCAACCAATGCTACTAAAAAGGTATATAAAGATGGTTGCATGAGTTCAATTAGTTGTATTTTTTTTATATCAAAATCAGCTAAAGCTCCCACTAAATATGCTACCCCAAAAGCTAAAGCAAATGCAGTTAAAAAAATTTTTACTGATCGCATTATTACTTTTCGATCCTGTATGATTATACCCAAAGAAATGGCTAATATTGGGTAAAGCAATGGCGTAACCAACATGCCACCAATCACCAATATAACATAATCTTTAATGAGTCCCAGAGCAACGATCAGAGTGGAGAGAATAACCAAAAAAGAAAATTCACCATTCGGAGTACTTGAGTCTATGATATGCTCGCAAAATTTATGTCTGTCCGCTTGGCTGATCTTGAACATTTTGAATGTAAACATAATAAATTGAAGATAATTTTTAAATTTTTATTCTTTCATTATGCCAAGTCAAAGACGTAATGTAAACTATTGAGGGTTGGATAACATAAAGCAAATAAATACAGAAGGTTATATGGTGAAGTTGTATATAGTTTATGATAGTATATAAGAATTATGAACAAATTTGAAAATCCCAATTTTGAAAAAATAAACAGAGAAGGTCAATCTAACATTTCTGGGGTAGAAGAAGTTGATGAAAAAAATTTTAACAATAAAACCGAAGAAGAATATCCCGAGGGTGGTTTTAATGGAAAAAATGACGAAGAAATAATTAAAAAAACTCCCGAAGAGAATTTTATTAATACAGAAGAGGAGCTTGCGACAATTGACAATACTCTACTTGAAGAATTATCAATGGAAGAAAAAGAGAGATTAGAGCAAGATAAAACCATGCTGGAAGATCAGCTTCAGCAAGAAGCTGATCTTCTTGTTGAAAAAGAAAAACTAATTGTTGAGCAAGAAGTAAAAGATGCTATTCAAGAGAAATTAGTAGAAGAGATTCAACAACTTGAAGAAGAAGGTAAGCTTGAAAAATTAGTTCAAGAACTCTCTAGTGGCAAACCTGCTGAAATTGACAATGAAGGACCTCTTAAAGAGATAGCTAAAAAAGACTCCAAAACTACGCTTGAAATAATAAGCAGGCATCTTAAAGGATCACAAAATATTCTTGAATCAATAAAACTTGGGTATGATACCGTTACTTTTTTATTAGAAAAGTTCTTCAAAGAAGAAGGCGGTAAAGAAAAAGCAGGTGATTCACCTCCTGTTCTTGATCCGGACCAATCTCCTCCACAAGAAAATACAGAAGAGAAAATAGACATAATTAAAGAAATCGCAGAGAATCGCGTTTTTGAGCTTGTTGAAAAGGAGAGAGGAATTCGCCGAGAACTAAGAGAGAAAGAAGTCGTTTTAGATTCTCAGAACTTTAATCCGCCAGACGGAGGAGAACCGCAACAAGCAGGTTCTCAGCCGAGTACTTAAAGTATTAAATTTATAACAAAATTAGTAAACAAAAACAGGGTTTGGATATCCTGTTTTTTGTGGGCGGGATTTGGCGTCAGCTCACATCAATATTTTTGGAGTGAAACGAACAAAAATATTGTGTGGCTCCTGCCCAGGCTCGGCTTCGTCTCCTTGCTTTACTCGGAGATGGCTTCGCAGCCTCCGCCTTTCGATTTCTCCATCGCCCAATAAACAAAATCGCCCAACACATACGTGTTGGATTCATTTGTTTCTGGTGGGCGATGGAGGACTTGAACCTCCGACCTACCCGGTGTAAACGGGTTGCTCTAGCCAACTGAGCTAATCGCCCTATAGGTTTTATTAATCACATTATATTATGGTCCTACTCTACCCGTATTTTTATTTTATTAAATTTATAAACAAGAACACTTTGTTCCATTTATTTTTTTAGAATACCGCACTTTTTATCTTTTTTCAAGCGCTTCGGATATTTGTAACATTATATATTCTTATTCTGTTATATAATAAATAGTAAATAGACAATAATGATAAAAAGGTTAGAATGTCAAATAACGGGTCGGGTGCAAATGGTTATGTTCCGTGACTTTACAAAAAGGAATGCACGACATCTTGGATTAGTTGGTGTAGTGCGAAACATAAAAGACGGTTCCGTAGGTGT
>CAYPRS010000079.1:0-3756 GCA_964413235.1 uncultured Candidatus Saccharibacteria bacterium
GTGCCGTGGATCTGCTCCGGTGTTATTCCGGCGCGGAGCGCTTTATACAAAAGCACCCACATTTGTTTTTTGTCTTTTCTGCCTAACGCATCAGCAAGGGAGAAAATATTAAATTCCGGTTTTTCCTGAATACTTCCTTTTGGAATTTCAAACACTTCCGTTTTAAAAGCCGCCTTTTTTATTTTTTCAAATGTCGGCTTAGCGAGTTTTGACTCCGTTATCACAAAAGCGTTTTCCGATTCGGTAAGTTCACTTAGCTGTTTAATAATAAACTCCCGCGCTTCTTTGTTTGAGAGAGCGCAATCTAAGTGTACTATAAACTTTTTGTCAAATAACCCCTGACTGAAAATTATTTCTTCAAACTTAGCTTCATCAAAAGTTTCATTATCCATTTTGAAAAAACCAGCATCGGGACGCTTGTTCTTCAAAGTATCCAAATGTTTGCGGGATATTTCGCGAACTTTATCCGTATCTGTTCCATAAATAAAAATGATCATGAGTTTAGTATATAGCAACTAGTAGATAGTATCTAGCAGAGAGTATTTAGTAAAAAATATCGGCGAAGCCGACATTTTTACTTATCACTACTACTTATCACTTATTACTTGTTTCTTGACAATTTTCCATTTCACCTAAATTTTTTCCTGTTGAAATACTTACTTCCAGAGGGACAAGAAGCTCTGGAATCTCTTTCATTTCCTCAGCAATAATTTTCACAGCTTCAGCTATGTTTTCATCTTTTATCTCATAGACAAGTTCGTCATGTATCTGAAGTATTAAATGTACGCCATCTTTGTATTTTTCCTTTTTTAATCTATTGTCAACTTTTCGCATCGCTATTTTAATAACATCCGCTGCCGTCCCTTGAATAGGAGCATTCATCGCCATTCTCTCCGCTCCCGCGCGGATATAGGGAATGTGGGAAGTCATACCTCCAAAATATCGACGACGTCCAAATAGGGTTTCCGTATATCCATCTGTTCGCGCTTTTTCTTTCACCTTCTCAAAATAGTCGGAAATTGTCGGAAACTTCCTGAAATAATTATCATAGAATTCTTGTGCTTCCGCGCGTGTTCCCCCTAAGTTTACTCTCAATGCATTTACTCCCATTCCGTAGATAATTCCGAAATTGACAACTTTTGCCTTTCGTCGCATTTCTTTGTTTACTTCCCCTTCTTTAACATTAAACATCTGAGTCGCCACAGCGGTATGAACATCTTCTCCTTTTTTGAAAACATTGATAAGTTTCTCGTCTCCTGAGATCGCCGCCAATACCCTCATCTCTATTTGTGAATAGTCCAAAGCAACAAACTTAAAACCCTTGGGCGCAACAAAGCCTTTGCGTATCGCTTTGCCCATACTCCCTCGTGCGGGAATATTCTGCATATTAGGTTCTGTGGAAGACATTCGTCCGGTAGTCGTGCCTGTCTGGTGAAGTTTGGAATGTACTCGCCCAGAGGCATCCGCCATATTAGGAATATTATCAATATAAGTAGAAAGGAGTTTTTGGAGTTCGCGGTAAGAAAGAATAGTATCAATTATTTCGTGTTCTCCGCGTAATTTTATCAGCTCCGATTCACGAGTAGAACGCGCCCCTCCCGCGGTCTTTTTCAGTCTTTTTGTAGAAAGATTGAGTTTATCAAAAAGGATCTCACCGAGCTGTTTGGGAGAGTTAATATTAAATTCCTCACCGGAGAGTTTCCATATTTCTTTTTCAAGAATTTCCAGTTCTTTGTGATATTTTTTGGAAAGTTTTTTGAAATAAGGAGCGTCAACAATAATTCCCTTTTCTTTCGCGTCTTTAATAATAGGAATAAGAGGAAGTTCAATATCGTAATATGCTTTGGTCAAATTGCGTTTTTTTAATTCCTCCAATAATATCGGAATGGCTTTTTGAAAAGTTTTCTTATGAGTAAAACTAAAAATATCTTCCAGTGTAGGATCAGTAGTGTCAGAATTAAGAAGCCAAAAAGCGATCTTAGCGCGCCGCAATTCTTCTTCATCCACTCTTTCTTCTTTAACGTTTTCCAATAAAGAACTTTGCTCTTCTTCTCCCAACACATTTTTAAGCCGTGAGCTCATTTTGCGAAATTCAAGTTCTTCAAAAAGTTTTTCGGCTTTCCCCACGTCAATACTTTTGTCCCAGTGGTTCTCGGGAATTTTAAAATCAATCGGCGCATCACGGCGGATAGTGGCGAGTGTCTTAGAAAAAAGAGCTTCTTCTTCGCCGTCTTTAAGCAACGCAATAGCTCTTTTTTTTATTCCCGCTTTTAAAAAAACTTCTTCATCTTTTTTAAGCGTTTTGTAAATATTTTCAATAGTGCCAAATTGCGTGATCAGAATTGTTGCTGTTTTCTCTCCAATACCTTTGATACCAATAATATTATCCGACGGATCCCCGCGAAGTCCTTTGAAGTCAGGGAGTAACTCCGGCACAAAACCAAACCTCTCTACCACGGCTTTTTCATCATAAAGTATGGTGTCATTGATGCCTTTTTTGAGAGTATAAACAAGCGACTTTTTGTTATCAACGAGCTGTAATGTATCCATATCGCCGGAAGCGATAATGGTTTGTAAATTTTTATTTGGTTTCACTTTCTCCACGATCGTGCCTAATACATCATCCGCTTCAAAACCCTCCGCGTCATACATAGGAATATTAAAAGCATTAAAGATGTCTCGGGATCGTTTTATTTGAGAAATAAGGTCATCCTGTGTTTTGGCGCGTCCACTTTTATAACCTTCATATACTTTATGCCGAAACGTCGGCTTCGGAAGATCATAACAAGCAACAACATAATCAGGCTTGAGTTCTTCAATGATCTTAATGAGCATCACGCAAACACCATAAAGCGCGCCGGTTGGTTCTCCTTTGTTGGAAGAAAAATCCGGAAGAGCATGATACGCGCGGTGTAATATCGCATGCGCGTCTAATAAAACAAGTTTTTTCTGCTTCGCCTCGCCATAGCTTTTAGCGCGTGCCCTTCGTCCTCGGAGTGATTTTTCGGGGCGTGCCCCGAGTGAACGGAGTGATTTTTCGGGGGCGACGGGTTTTGTATCATTCTTTTTCTTCATAATTATCTACCACTCTATCTCTCGTATCGTATCATCTATATGAGTAAGTTTCACCCAAATTGTATCTTCCGGTAAAGATTCTTTTACGTTTTCCGCCCACTCCACAAAAATAATGTTATTGGGATCGTTGACTATCTCATGCCACCCAAGCACGTCTAGTTCTCTACCACTCTCCAACCGATAGGCATCAATATGAGCAAGCCGGGAAAATTTACTTTTGGTATTCTTAGGAATACCATAAATTTTCTCAATTACAAAAGTCGGGCTGGTTATTTCTATTTTTATCCCTAACGCTCGCGCAACATTTTTGGTCAGAGTCGTTTTCCCCGCGCCCAAATCTCCACAAAGCGCGACCACCCTCGCCCACTGCGAAATATCGTTCTCACAATCAGCAAGCAACTGCTTTGCAATTGTTTGAATATCTATTTTATGCACACGACGTTTTTTCATTTTTATAAATTATTATTAAGTGTTATTTATTAACAAGCTTTTAGTAATAATTCCATTCTATCACTCCGCCTAAAAAAAGAAAAACGCTCTTAATTAAAGAGCGTTTTTCTTTTTGAATATTTAATGATGATCCTTTAAACAATTACCCCACCGCCGTTTGTTGTCTGTTCAAGTTGTATATTATGCGCTTGTTGTAATTCTTTTTCTCTCTCTTTTCTTTCTCTTTTTCTC
>CAYPRS010000080.1:0-3691 GCA_964413235.1 uncultured Candidatus Saccharibacteria bacterium
ATCCAAAAGTTTTCGCCAAGATTGTTGAGAAAGCAAAAGCGGTAATTAAATAAATATTCTACCCGGCTTCAGCCGAGGGTTAGAATAGCTTTAGCTATTCTAACAAAAAACACCTTAAGCGCAAAGGTGTTTTTTGGTTGAAAAAAAGAAAGAGGATTGATTCCTCTTTATTCCCTAGTTATTCTTTATTTTCTCAATTAAACCCAGCCACTTCTCCAGTGGCATATCCCGTTTTTGGTTTAATGATTAAAAATAGTTGCTGTCCTTCTAAGAATTATACTTAAAATAGTTATACCAAATAATAAAAATTCCTTCTGTTTTCGTTTAATAATCCTCTGTGAATTCTAAGATTGTTTTTCAGATAGGAGAATTTTGTTTCCAGTCCGTTTGTTGATTTTGGAATTCTGTAGTCATCAAGATAGTGAAACATATTTGGTAAAGCGTTTTTAATCAGTGATTTTGTTTTTCTTAAAGATTTATGCGTGTACCATCTTCTTCCTGAATCGCTTTTACTTTTTTCTTTTAAAAAGTCATTATAATTTTCACACCAACTATTGCAAGTGATTTAAATCACTATCAAAATAATGCAGCGCGCAAAGATTGGTTTTAAAATATGTTCCATCAATTAAGAGATGGCAGTCGTTGCTTACTATTGGTTTGAATCTTGGCGGATTATTTAGATAATTTTTAAATAATATTCTTAAAGTACTCACGGACTTTCCACTTTCTTTTGACAATTCTTTCAATGTTCTTTTTCCTATAATCCATTTTTTAAACCAGATGATTTGCCTTGAAACTGAATTTCTTTTGTTAGCAGATTTAAATACTTGATTGCATTCTTTACAAAACCATCTCTGTTTGCCTGCTTGTTTTCCCCACTTAATAGTTTGTGATCGTAATTATTCGGACAATGTTTTTTTAAAATTTTGCATAATTATTAAACTAGTTTAATGATTAGCTCTAATTATATCTAACCATAAACTAAATTTAACCTTTTTACCAACTATTTTTAATTATTAGACCTTGAATTTAAAGTAAGACCGCTGTATATACGATACCGGATTTCGCTCCATCTAAATAAAATGGAAACAAAAAAAAGACACCCTTTAAAAAATAAAAAGGGTGGTTTGGCTTGTTATTTTACATCCGCTCGCCGATGTCCCTCCAGAAGAGATCCTCCTGCTTCAGTGTCCAAAGTCTGAATTTCCTCAGCACGGCGTCTGTAAATCCGCAAATTGTATCCAGCTCTCTTGTTTCTTTAGGTGTTAGCCAGAGAACATTCAGAATTTTCTCTCCCGGATCGGGGGGGATATCCGATGGGATCTTGGTAGCTTTTCCAACAGCCACTATCGGAGATGTGCCAAATACGGCTGTGTTTGAATTCACATTCCCTATTTGAGCCACTGAATTTACTTTAAACCCTGTTTCTTCTTCGGCTTCTTGCATTACACCATCCGCAAATCCTCGAGGAAGCTCCACTACGGTCATTCCCTGTTTGATTTCGGCAATTTCGGGAAGACTGCCCCACCATGTTTTGTTCAGATATTCAACAGGTATTACCGCATGTCTATTCTGAATGACAAACGCAATTTTGCCTTCGTCGTTCACAACAACATTCACCTCGCCTCTGCTTTCAACATAGATAGGAGCCTCATATTTCACTTCTCCTGTTACCGGATCGCACACAGCCATTACCTGAACTCTGCCAAACTTTGGGTTTTCAAGAGCATTTCTCTCTGGATCCCATTGCCATTGTGCAGTATCTCCTTTAATTGGCTTCAGTACAAACATTCCTGTTCTACCAGTTCCTCCGCATTCTCCGCATTTGAATGCAGCAATTACTCCAGTTTCCTTCTCATACTGGTGACTCTTCTTACTATCAAGTCCTGTTCCCTTGCAAGCAGGGCAACGAAGCCCTTCTACAATTTTCTCTATCTTATCCAAAGACATATTCATTTCCTCCTTTATACACTCAGTATCAACGCAAAACCAGATCTGCATTTCGCCAAGTAATAAAAAAATAGCACCTCCCGACGAGTTTGTCAAGAGGTGCTGTTTGGAATAGAATTTAAGCTGTTTGTTTTGGCGCACAATTCATCCAAGTAAAATACTTTGCGACAAAACAATTCCTTTTGCTCTGAGGACATTCCCCACTTCTTTTTCGCCTTTCTTATAGGCAATTTCAGATAAGCCTGAAACCACATTAGAAAGACGAATAATAATTTGGTTATAAGCTGCTATGCTTATATTTCTGGGTCTAGACACCAAGTACAAGTCATAGAGCAAAGAATATTTTTGGGCAAGTTCAAGTTTCTCTGCTCTCTCAAGTTGTTCCCAGATAAAGTCAGTATCGTTTACCTTCTCACCAAATTTTAAACGAGCAGTCACTCTTTCCTCTTCTTCGTGAAGAAAAACTTCTTCGCGTACAGCATCAAGAACATCTCTGCCATCCGGATCTTCTCCAGCTTCCTTTTTTGCGAAATATTCTTCTACTATATCCCTTGTTTCTTGGTTAATTTCTGACGCTTTTTTAATCACACTTTCTATTTTTTCCATAATTCTCCTCCTATAAAACCTTACTCTTCAATTTCTCAAAGAGCCGCACCGCTTGAAGCACCACTTATGGGCAACCATTTTTTATGAAACCCATCAAATAAAAAATAGCATCTCTTTTCAAATTTGTCAAGAGATGCGTTTGATTTATTTCTACTTGTTTCTAACCGCCAAAAATCCCGCGATTAAAATTAGAGCGCCGCCGGCTATGACGGAAAAGCTTAGCGGTTCGCCCCAAACTATTGACGTCAGGATTATCGCGCACCGGTTCGCCGTAGAAAATTACTGAAGCATTCTGGCTGGAAACTTTTGCCAGTCCTCGGAAAAGAAGAACAAAGGATATTCCCAGCACCAATACGCCGAAGAATATTAACTTGCCGAAATCTTCCCAGCCAATGCCGACGGTAACAAACCTGTTGATTACAAACGGCAGAAAAAGCAAAGCGGGTACGCCATTCTTGTAAAGAACTTGCACCAGCGGATTGATTCTCGTGGTGGCGGCAAGCTTACTCTCTATCGCCGTGTGCCAAGCGAAAAATACCGCCGAAGCCAGTCCCAGCAAAATTCCGACATTAATCGCGTTAATTCCAGCGCTGTTTATTTGGGATCTAAAGATTATTAACAGCCCCGCAAAACCAAGCGCTGAAGCAATAATATGTTCTCTTTTGATCTTCTGTTTTAGAACAACCGGCGCGAATATCAGCACTAATAGAATTGGTTCCAAATAGTGGATTAGTACCGCGTTAGTAACCGTAGTTAATATTATAGCAGCATAAAAAAATTCGTTGTTCAACCCAACAAGCAACCCGATCAAGGACAGATCTTTTCGCCATGGCAAGGATTTTTTTATTTCGGTTGTTTCTTTTTTTAAGAAAAGCCAAAACAGCACAAAGAAAAACCCCGCTGCCGCTCCGACACCATAAATAATTTCTGCCCCAATTTCCGTTTCTACTCCTTGATTTATCCACCGGACAACAACTCCGCTCGCAACCGCTCAAATAGCAACTGCTGCTCCTATTTCAAGATACCCTCTTTTTTGTTTCGCTTTCATTTCGCTTTACCTCCTGTTTTTGTTAAATTAAAATTAACCTCTACTGCTTCTCTTTCTTCTTCTCATAATTCTTACTACACCGTAAAT
>CAYPRS010000081.1:0-3690 GCA_964413235.1 uncultured Candidatus Saccharibacteria bacterium
AGAAAATATTACACAATATTTTTTTAAGATCACAATAAGATTACAAACAGGCTCTAAATAAGTTGCAATGGATGCGAATCTATTGTATTATATCTTTCAATAAAGCCACTTTGTGCGGGCTTTTTTTAATATAAGACCTATTGTTGAATTATGGAAATTAGAAATATAGCAATTATAGCCCACGTGGATCATGGCAAGACCACCTTGACCGACGCGATCTTAAAACAAACAGGCGCGGGGAAAGAAGGAGTGTCAATGGATAGTAACGATCTGGAAAAAGAGCGAGGGATTACTATTTATTCCAAAAATACTTCTGTATTTTATAAAGATACCAAGATAAATATTTTGGATACTCCAGGACACGCCGACTTTGGTTCTGAAGTGGAACGCGTTTTGCGCTCCATTGATTCAGTTCTTCTTATTGTTGATGCAGCAGAAGGACCAATGCCACAGACTAAATTTGTATTAAAGAAGTCATTGGAATTGGGGTTGAAACCTATTTTAATATTAAACAAAATAGACAAGCCGGCAGCGGATGTTGATAAAGCTATTGAAAGTGTGTACGAACTTTTTTTGGACCTAGGTGCGACAGATGATCAGCTTGATTTTACTACTCTCTACGCTGTTGGGCGTGATGGAGTAGCTAAGAGGGAGATGAAAGATAATGCTGTGGATTTGTGTCCGATACTGGATACTATTTTAGAAAAAGTACCCCCAGCTTCAGGAGAAAATCTGAAAGAAAAACCACTCAAAGCGCAAG
Organism: uncultured Candidatus Saccharibacteria bacterium; assembly: GCA_964413235.1. Taxonomy (GTDB): domain Bacteria; phylum Patescibacteriota; class Minisyncoccia; order Phycocordibacterales; family JAGLOS01; genus JAGLOS01. The sequence goes on from CAYPRS010000081.1 coordinate 761, forward strand.
TGTTTAATCTAGCCTATGATAACTTTTTGGGAAGAATGGGTGTTTGTCGTATTTACGAAGGGTCTTTGAAAGAAAAGGAAACTTTGCATATCAAAGATTCAGAAGGAAAAGTTTTTACCGGAAAAGTCGTTAAACTTTTCACTTTTGAAGGACTTGATCGTATTGAAACAAAAGAAGCAAGTGCGGGAGATATTGTAATGATCTCAGGTATTCCGGATATTTTCATCGGGCAAACTTTGCTTGATAATGCTGGCGGTGAAACACTTCCTGCGATTGATGTGGATGAGCCGACCATATCGTTATTTATGTTCGTGAACGATTCGCCTTTTGCGGGACGCGTAGGTAAGTTTGTAACGGGACGGCAGATTCGTGAAAGATTGGAGAAAGAACTTGAAGTAAACGTAGGTCTTCGGGCGGACTTTGGTGATGGTGCGCGGATAAAAGTATATGGAAGAGGAGAGCTTCATTTGGCTGTGCTTTTGGAAAATATGCGACGGGAAGGATTTGAACTTGCGGTATCGCAACCCGAAGTTATTTTCAAAGAAATAGATAGCAAGAAATGTGAACCATTTGAAGAAGTATCAGTTCTGGTGCCGGAGGAATTTTCCGGTGCGGTAATAGAAAAGCTTGGAAAAAGGCGGGGGGTAATGACAAGTATGGGTACGGAGCATGAAGAGGTGCGTATAATGTTTGAAGTTCCTACTCGTGGGCTTTTGGGATATCGAAATGAATTTATTATTGATACAAAAGGAGAAGGGATTTTAACTTCTGTATTTACACACTTTGGTCCATACGCGGGAGAGATAGTAAAGACGGAGCTTGGTTCAATGATTTCAATGGCGACGGGAAAAGTTCTCGGATTTTCTCTTGCTAATTTACAAGAACGCGGAGTTTTGTATATTGCGCCGAATGTTGAAGTTTACGAAGGAATGGTTATTGGAAACACCGCAAAGGGGGAAGACATGACAGTCAATCCTACCAAAGGCAAGCAATTGACCAATATGCGCGCGGCAGGATCTGATGAGAATATTAAACTTGCGCCACCGTTAGAACTTTCGCTTGAGAAAGCTCTCGGTTTTATGCGGGCGGATGAATACTTGGAGGTAACACCTAAAGATATTCGCTTGCGCAAACAGTATTTAACTGAAAACGAAAGAAACAAACACAAAAGGACGACGGTAAAAGCAGGTGAAAAATAATTTTTTCATATTACCATTTGTCAAGGTCGGATCTTGATAATCTTAAATTGCGCAATGAGGACGAAAAGAAAAAAACTTGATAAATATAGCCCAATCGTAGAAGCGGAACTTGATCTGCATGGATATTATGCGGAAGAAGCGCGTACTATAGCGCGAGAGTTTTTAAACAAAGCGAGTGCGGATGGTTTGTTACGAGTGCGAATAATAGTTGGTAAAGGCAATCGCTCGCAAGGAGGACATGGAGTTTTAGGTGATGTAATAAAAAGTTTATTGAATCAAGAAGGATATGATTATACTTACGCCAAGATTCAAGATGGCGGGGAGGGGGCGTTGGAAGTGAGAATACGATAAATTTTTATTTACTACGGTCTTGCGAGAACAATGCAATGTTTGACATTGATTATCAAATAAGGCATTATCCTCATCAGTATCAATATAAACTGAGAGCTAATATAATAATTAACTAATACTTTTTTATTAAGCTTCTCGGTTTATTGCAACAGGGAAGTTCTTTTAAAAAAGAAGAAAGGGGAAAAACATGAACGATTTTGCATACCTTGTTGCAGAGATATTGGTAATATCGGTATCTATGATTGCAGCTACAGTATTTATATGTTTAAAAATAGACGAAATAAAGAAAGAAAGATCAGCAAAACAGAAATTAAAAGAAGTAAAAGAAACCGAAAACAGGAAGATTGAAACGATTATAGAAAAAGATCAAACGCGTAAAGAAGAAAAGGTTGGTTATGATAAAAATACTCGTGTGTTTTATAGCGGAGATGATAATAATTTAGAAAAAACCGGAAGAGAGAAAATAAAACAAAATTATAACAATCTCTTAAAGATGGCGAGTGAAGCCAAAAGAAAAGAAGAGGTAGAATATGAAGAAGCTCAAAAGAAATTAAAAAAGATCTTGGAAAAGGACTCTCCGTTATCAGGATTTATTAAAAGATTATGGAGAAACAGAGCCTTTTATGGAAGGAGGTATCTTTCAGATAGCGGAAAAATGTATTACGGAATTCACAGTCTTGAATTTCAAAAGGGTAAAAAAAGGATTATTTTAGGTATTAATTCTCGTCGTGGAGATTATTCCACAATTGGACGAGTCCTTATATCAGCCTCTTGGTCAGAGAAAAAAGGTCTTTCTTACAGAGGAATTGAAGAACTTACTGATAAAGAATTTAAAGAAACAGGAAAATTACTTGAAGAAATTAATGCAGATTAAATTGTTAAAAATTGTTCACAGTAGATCTAAAGCACCCTTGAAATATAGGGTGTTTTTTTGTTCAGTTTTTCACATAAAATATAAACTTGCATAAATTTAGATTCTTGCCGGGAAATATTCATGATGCCATACTCTTGTATAAGAGCAGTGATCTTATGACGAAAATACTCGGCGAAGAGCCAAAAGAAAAATATCTGGCGTTTAAACAAGTAGCCGCGGACAGAAGCCCGAAAGAACTCGGAGGACTGATAAGGAACGGCGAGATAATCTACCACCACAAAGTTACCAACCAAGTACTCTGGAATCGTTTTTAACTCCCGTTTATTTTAATTATTTCGTGATATAATCAAAAAATGGAAAGCGAGGAAAACATCAAAAAAGAAGCAATTAAGTTTATAAAAAAGAAAGAAAATGTTAAAAAGCTCATTCAAGAATTTGCCGACCCCAAAAATATACTTTCAGATACTACTTCAGTATCTATTTTTATGACTAGAGATATTATTATT
>CAYPRS010000082.1:0-3690 GCA_964413235.1 uncultured Candidatus Saccharibacteria bacterium
CAGTTTTTCCATTGCGGTCGGACTTGCTTTAAGAGGATTTGAGGAATAACATATAGTGAAAGATTGGTATTGAAGTATGAAAATCTTGCCTCTTTGTCAATTTAACCCGTGATACATAAATATATTTTGCGTAAATTATTTAAATATTTAAATGAATGACAGTGATTTAAAAAAGGCCTATAATTTTTTAGTTTCCCGTTCAATAATCAAAAAAAAAGATGCTGATAATGCCCTTGAAAGATCAAAAAAGAATGATGCGGATATTTTTGATGTTTTAGTCAATAAAGGAATAATTAATGAAGAGAAAGCGACAAATGCCAAAGCGGAATATTTGGGTGTTCCGTATGTTGATCTAAAACAAGAAGTTATCAGCGATAAGGTCTTAAATGAAATTCCGGAAAAAGCGGCGTTGTTTTATAAAATGGTGCCTTTCGAAAAAAATGGCAGTTCTATTAAGGTTGCAATGATTAACCCGAACAATATAGATGCTATGGACGCTTTAAGGTTTATATCAGTGAAACGGAATGTAAAAATGAAAACTTATCTTGTTTCTAAAAACGGTTTTAATTTTGCTGTGAAGCAATACAGGGTATTTGGCGAAGAATTAGAAAATATTCTTAAAAATGTCAATAAAAAGAATATTACGAATGAGGACAAGGATAAACAAGAACAAGAACAAGAAAAAGAGGACAGTATAGAAAAAATTTCCGAACAAGCTCCCGTAAGTAAAATTGTTGATATTATAATTTCTAACGCTGTTGAAGGCAAAGCAAGTGATATTCATGTTGAGTCAAGAGAGAACGAATTAAGAATCAGATATAGGTTGGATGGTGTTTTACATACTAGTCTGCTGTTGCCTAAAAAAATCAGCGCGGCTGTTATTTCCAAAATAAAAGTACTTTCCAATCTTAAAATAGATGAAACGAGAAAACCGCAAGACGGGAGATTTCGTTTCTTGTTTTCCGAGAGCAGCGGAATAAAAAGAAACATTGATTTGCGAGTTTCAACATTTCCAACTGTCAACGGAGAAAAAGTCGTAATGAGAGTTTTAGACACATCTTCCGGAATTGAAAGTTTGGAAAATTTGGGAATACAAAAAGGGGAATTGAAAATAATTGACAAAAACATAAAAAGACCGTTTGGGATCATACTTGTAACAGGACCTACCGGATCAGGAAAAACAACAACGCTTTATGCTATGCTTAGGATATTAAACAAAGAAGGTGTGAATATAGTGACTCTTGAGGATCCCGTTGAGTATTTTATAACGGGTGTTAATCAAAGTCAGATTAAAGCTGAGATAGGATACACATTTTCTTTAGGATTGAGATCTATTTTACGGCAAGACCCCGATATTATTATGGTTGGAGAAATAAGAGACGAAGAAACAGCGGAGTTGGCGGTACATGCGGCGTTAACGGGACATCTTGTTTTGTCAACACTACATACGAATAATGCCGCTGGAGTTATTCCGCGTCTTATTGATATGGGAATTGAACCGTTTTTAATTTCATCTTCACTGAATATTGCGGTAGGGCAACGATTGGTAAGAAGAATTTGCGAGAACTGTAAAGAGGAAATAAAGCCGTCAGATGAAGTAAAAAAAATTATACAAAAAGAACTTGATAAAATTCCGGATAGTCAGAAAGCCGGTTTGAACTTAGGAGATGATATGAAGCTTTTTCGCGGGAAAGGTTGCAAGAAGTGTAAACAATCGGGTTTTTCCGGAAGAATCGGAATTTATGAAGTTCTTAAAATGACGCCAAGCATTGATTCAATGATATCTTCAAAAGTTACAGAAACGGATATGGTGAAAGAAGCGGAAAAACAAAAAATGATAACAATAAGACAGGACGCAATGATGAAAGCGTTAAAAGGATTAACAACAATAGAAGAGGTTTTCAGAGTTACGGAGGACTGAGTGATAATCCTGTTAATATTGGGATTTTCTCACGCTTCAACTAATTTTTACGCGTATGGAGGCTCGGTCTCTACTTTAAATAAAAGATAATCGTATAGAGACTAAGTCTCTATGATGGGGTAAAGTGAGGAAGTCTTAAATATTTAAAATTATGCAAAAAGATAAAAAGACAAAAGTATTGATAATAGAAGATGATTCATATATACTGGAGATGTATAAAATGAAGTTTGAAGCTTCAAATTTTGAAGTTGATTCCGCGAGTGACGGAATAATGGGGCTTGAAATATTGAAAAAGAGACGACCTGATATAATCTTACTTGATATTATTATGCCAAAAATGGATGGGTTTAGCGTGCTAAAAACGATTAAAAGCGATCCTGCTCTTGCGAAAATACCCGTTGTGCTTTTGACAAATTCAGGACAAAGAAAAAATATAGAGAAAGGGCTTAAACTTGGTGCCGCCCATTATATGGTAAAAGCATATTTTACTCCGACAGAGGTGGTGAAAAAAATTAAAGAGATATTGGAAAAAAAGATATAGATTTATAATTAAAGGTCCTATAATTCATAATTTCAGTTTTATGTCAGATATAAATTCTAAATGGGAATTGGACGATCTAATGATGAGCGTCGCGCGGGAAAATGCGTCAGATCTTCATTTGTCAGTGGGGCGTTATCCGACGCTGAGAATCGCCGGAAAATTAGTTTCTCTTACAAACAAAGAAATTTTAACTCCTCAAAAAGTTGAGGAATTTGTTGACGCGCTTTTAACGGATGAACAAAAAGAAAAGTTTGTAAAAAATAAAGAGATAGATCTTTCTTACGAATTTGGGAAAGAGGCGAGATTTAGAATAAATGTTTTTTATCAAAGGGGGTTTATAAGTATGGCTTTTCGTTTAATCCCTTTTGAAATTATGACTCTTGAAGATCTTGGCATTCCTTTGGTTGTGTATGATTTTATAAAGCAATCTCAAGGTTTTGTTCTTGTCACCGGTCCGACGGGGCATGGAAAAACAACAACTCTGGCCGCTCTTATTGATAAGATCAATCATCAGAGGTATGATCATATAGTAACTATTGAAGATCCGATTGAATATGTATATACGCAGGACAGATGTATTATAGATCAAAGAGAGGTTCACATTGACACGAAATCTTTTAGCAACGCTCTCCGTTCCGTTTTCAGAGAAGATGCCGATGTTATTTTCGTCGGGGAAATGAGAGATTCAGAAACGATTAGCACGGCGGTTACGGCGGCTGAAACGGGACATCTTGTTCTTGCCACTTTACACACAAATAGCGCCGCGCAGACGATAGACAGAATTATTGACAGTTTTCCGGCGGATCAGCAGGGGCAGATAAGAGCGCAACTATCTGTTAGTCTTCTCGGAGTAATTTCTCAGCGTCTAATCCCGGGAATTAACGGAGGAAGAGTTCCCGCCGTGGAAATAATGTTTGTGAATTCCGCGGTAAGGAATTTGATCAGAGAAAATAAAGTTAGTCAGATCAACCTTGTCATTAATACAAGTTCCGATGAGGGAATGATCTCTTTAAATAATTCGCTTGCCAATTTGGTAAGAGAAAATAAAATAACCATAGAAAACGCTGAAAAATATTCATTGAATGTCGGAGATTTAAGAATGATATTAAAATAGATCGCCTGTTTACAGATAATTGAAAAGATGATACAATTAAAAGAGATTCAGAGTTAGGATTTTTTCACTTCCCCATCTGTCATTCCAGAAAATTTACATCTGTCATTCCAGAAT
>CAYPRS010000083.1:0-3685 GCA_964413235.1 uncultured Candidatus Saccharibacteria bacterium
AAGACTTTTTTATGAGGAAGATGTTGGAAAAGCAGATGAAAGATCTGCCAAAAGACCAGCGCGAGTAAATGATCGCGGTTATTAGTGAGAACCCCGAGTTTTTTCAAAAGATAGCTAAAGAGATCAAACAAAAACGAATAGATGCTATGCTGATATGACTAGAACAATTGTAAAAGGAAAAGCATCTGAAAAATTGAAGAAAATGTATGATGTCGTTCTTGGAGCACAAAAATTGGCTCTAGGTGAAATTAAAGCCGGAGTTAGGGCGAATTCAATTCACAAAAAAGTTGAGAATTATTTTATAAGCTGCAGATTTAAAACGGAGGAAAAGAATGGAATAATACAAGGTTTTTTCCATAGCACAGGACATGGAGTCGGGCTTGATATTCATGAGCTGCCGAACATTAGCACTAATAACAAAAAAGTTTTAAAAGTTGGTAATGTCATTACAGTTGAACCTGGCTTATATTATCCCGAAATAGGTGGAGTGAGAATTGAGAATATGGTTGTGGTAACTGAAACGGAATGCAGAAATTTGATAAAATTTCCAAAGTTTTTAGAAATATAAACAAAAAGATTGATTTATGAATATTTGCAAAGCAAGCCGGTATCTGTAATTTCTTCCATAAAAATTTTATTTGTGGTAGGGTTGTAGAATAAATCCAAGCTAATTTAATAAATAATATTATGCCAAAAAAGATAAATTACCAAAATCTTGAGAAAAAGTTAAAATTTGAAAAAAAGAATTGTTGGGAAATGTGGAGTGATACGGAAAAAAAGAAAGCTCTTGAGTTTTGTGAACCCTATAAAGATTTTTTGGACCAAGCTAAAACAGAACGTGAGGCTGTGCAGGTCGGTATTAAGATAGCGGAAAAAAACGGTTTCAAAGAAATTAGCAAATGTAAAACTTTGAAATCCGGCGATAAAGTATATACTGTTAATCGTGATAAAAATCTAATTCTAAGTGTCATTGGTAAAAAACTATTAGATAACGGCTTTAGCTTAATAATGTCTCATATTGATTCACCACGACTGGATATAAAAGTTCAACCGTTGTACGAAGATGAGAATTTGGCTTTTCTAAAAACTCATTATTATGGAGGTATAAAAAAGTATCATTGGCCTACTATTCCATTAGCTTTACACGGTACGGTCGTATTGGAAAACGGTAAGAAAATAGATATTAAAATTGGTGAAGATCATAACGATCCTGTTTTTATGATTACTGATTTGTTACCGCACCTGGCTGATAAACAGCTTAAGAAACCAATGGAAGAAGCTATTGCCGGAGAAGAACTAAACATCTTGGTTGGGTCCGTGCCTGCCCGCGACAAAAAAATAAAAGAAAAGGTTAAATTGGCTATTTTGGAATATATCAACAAAGAATACGGTATGACAGAAGAAGATTTCTTTAGCGCGGATGTCCAAGCGGTACCAGCAACGCGAGCTCGAGATATTGGTTTTGACAGGTCTATGATCGCGGCTTACGGTCAGGATGATAGTGTTTGTGCGTGGTCGTCTTTGATGGCTATAGTCAATGCTAAAGTGGTTGATCAAACCCAGATCTGTCTTTGGATAGACCGAGAAGAGATTGGCTCGGAAGGCAATACTGGTGCTCAGTCTGTTTTCTTTGAAAGTTTTATCGCCAAGTTGTTGGAATTGGTCGGTTGTAAGGGAAATAATATCAAGAATGTCTATCAAGTATTCAGTAAAAGCGAGGCTCTTTCCAGTGACGTGACAGCAGCATTGGACCCTGATTACAAGGACGTATCTGATCCGAGGAATTCGGCGAGGTTGGGTTATGGTGTAGCTATTGAGAGATATACAGGACATAGGGGTAAATCATATACAAGTGAAGCTAGCGCGGAATATGTACAAAAGATCAGAAAAATTTTAAATGGCAATAAAATAATTTGGCAGCCCGACACACTTGGTAAAGTTGACGAGGGGGGCGGTGGCACGATTGCTATGTTTATGGCAAGAAGAAACATTGACATTATTGATATGGGAGTTGCTTTGTTTAACATGCACGCACCTTTGGAAATTGCTTCCAAAGCGGACGTGTACAGCTCTTACTTGGCTTACAAAGCGTTTTTTATTGAACAAAAATAATTTAAAGATTTAGTGTTTGAATTGAAAAAGAGTTATTGGTCTGGTAGAATGTGATAATTGTCAATTTGTTAATTTAATTAAGTGTCTGCCTACAATTTTCATTCTGGCTAAAAATTTTTAGATTTTCACTGTAACTTGCTAAAAATCTGAAAATTTCGCTACGAAAGCAATATTGTAGACAAACTCAAAAAATAAAAATATGGGAGTTAAAGACTTTTTTATGAGGAAGATGTTGGAAAAGCAGATGAAAGATCTGCCAAAAGATCAGCGCGAGCAGATGATCGCGGTTATTTCTGAAAATCCGGAATTTTTCCAAAAAATAGCCAAAGAGATTAAACAAAAACAAAAAGAAGGAAGAGATCAAATGGCGGCAACAATGGAAGTGATGCGCAAACATCAGGGCGAACTTCAGAAGATCATGGGTCCGCAACAGAAACAAAAACAAAGATAAAAATGTCATTATCAATCGGAATTGTCGGTTTGCCGAACGTGGGGAAGTCCACGCTTTTTAACGCGCTTACTGAAAAAGGCGTAGAAATGGCAAATTATCCTTTTTGTACAATAGACCCGTCAGTCGGTGTTGTTGTGGTACCGGACGAGAGGATTGACAAGCTCGCAGAGTTTTCCGCTTCCGCAAAGCGCATTCCGGCTGTAATTGAATTTGTTGATATTGCGGGGCTGGTCAAAGGTGCGTCGGAGGGTGAGGGATTGGGTAATAAATTTCTTGCCAATATTCGTGAGACTGATGCGATAGCGCAAGTAGTAAGGATATTTGAAGATGACAAAGTAATTCATGTTGATGGAGAAATAAACCCTCTTCGTGATATTCAAATTATTAACATGGAACTTATTCTGGCAGATATGCAAACTCTTGAAAAGCGTTTGGGCAACATTGAGCGTGATGTGAAAAAGCAAGTAAAAGAGGCTGTGTTTGAAAAAGAAGTATTACTTAAAGTAAAGACAGTTTTGGAAAATGAAAAGTTCGCTTCGCAAGTAGAGCTGGAGGAAAAAGAAATTCCTTTTGTAAAAAGTATGCATCTTTTGACTAGCAAACCGATGCTTTATGTACTGAATAAAAAAGCCGGTGGCAGGAACTTGAACGAAATGCACGATACGCGTTTTGATGAGCTGATGGAATATTTGAATACCAACAAACTTCATTATGTAGTGGTTGACGCGGGAGTGGAACAAGACCTTGCCGGACTTGACCTGGAAGAAAAATCCGCTTTTCGTTTAGAGCTAAGCGCGGATGAAGGCGCGGATGGTATCAGAGAGCTTATCCAAGAAGCATATCGGATGCTTGGATTAATAACATATTTTACTACTGGCGAAGATGAGACACGCGGATGGACTATCAAAATAAATTCTACCGCGCCGGTGGCGGGTGCCGCGATTCATACTGATTTTTGTGATAATTTTATAAAGGCTGATGTTGTCTTTTGGGAAGACCTGCTCGGCGCCGGCTCACGCGCCGCGGCGCGAGAAAAAGGACTGATTCGCATTGAAGGAAAGGAATATATTGTAAAAGATGGTGATGTGATCGAGTTTAAGGTTTAAAAATTGTTGCCGTTTG
>CAYPRS010000084.1:0-3603 GCA_964413235.1 uncultured Candidatus Saccharibacteria bacterium
AGATCGCGTTCTCTTTATATACTTTGGCGCTATTAACCTGTTTTTTATCAAAAGATCTGGTCATGTTTACCATAGGCGCTCTTTTGCTGTCTCTGGGAAAGACCTTTAATGGGCTTTCGTGTGCTAAAATTGAGATTAGAAATATAAAAAATGAAAACAGAGGAGAATATCTTTCTTATATCAAAGGATATGACACCTTAACCGCCGCCGTAACCGCTTTGATCATCGGTTTGCTGCTGAAATTTTTCTCCCCGCAATATGTTTTATTGATCTTTGCTTTGTTCACCGCGGCGGGAGGTATTATCGGTCTCCGTCTTTTTGCCTTGAGATCAAAAACTGCCAAATCATTTATCATTGAATGAAATTACAGCAATAGATTATTTATACTTCCGGCAGTTTGAAAATGTTTCCGTTCTAACAAGCGAATGATATAATATAAAATATCATTTATATTTATAAATATTTTAAACAGCACCCATATGAGCACCTATATGAATAAAAAGATCTTAATAATTTTAGTTTTAATAATGACAGTTATTTGGGGTGCTTTTCTGTTTGTTAAAGGAACGGAAAAGCCGACGATATCTCCGGTGGACAACGGTAATGGAACAGATGTTATAGATGATGATAAAACGGATTCAGGAGATATCGGCTCTGTTGTAGATGCTAACAATCAGTTTGCTCTAGACCTTTATTCAAAATATAAAACCGAGGAGGGCAACGTGTTTTTCTCTCCTTACAGCATTTCCACGGCTTTGGCTATGACCTATGAGGGAGCCAAAGGGCAGACTGCGGAAGAGATGCGAGAAGTTTTTTATTTTCCGGAAGATGACGATGAAAGAAGATTGGGTTATGCCGGTTTGTATAATGAGATAAACAAAAAAGACAAAGAATACAAACTCCATACGGCGAATGCTCTGTGGGCACAGCAGAATTATCCATTTCTGGACGAATACTTTAATCTTGTAAAAGAATATTACGGTGGGGAAGTAACAAACCTTGATTTTGCGGCAGATACGGAAAGATCCCGCGTTATGATCAATGATTGGGTTGAAGATAAAACAAACAACAAAATAAAAGACTTGATTCCCAAAGGGACGATTACTCCGATAACAAGATTGGTTCTTACCAATGCAATCTATTTCAAAGGCGAGTGGGTTAGGCAATTCAATGAAGATGACACAGAGGACCGAAATTTTAGGGTAACCCCGAACAACACTATAAAGGTTCCCATGATGCAGCGTACCGATGAGGAAGCGATATTCAATTATGCCGAGAACAGTGAACTTCAGATACTTGAATTGCCTTATTCCGGTGAAGATCTGTCTATGTTGATATTTCTTCCCAAAGATGACGATATGAAAGATTCGGAAGATTCCATTACCGTAAAACAGTTATTAAAATGGAAAAAAGACCTAAAAGAGCAAAGGGTCAAAGTTTTTATCCCTAAATTTAAATTTGAAACCAAGTATTTCATGGCAAAGACACTTATGGAAATGGGTATGCCGACCGCTTTTTCAGAATCGGCGGATTTTTCCGGGATGACAGGGGGCAAAGACTTGATGATAAGCAAAGTAATCCACCAAGCTTTTGTGGAAGTGAATGAAGAGGGTACGGAAGCTGCGGCGGCAACGGCGGTCATTATGAAACTAACAAGTGTCAGCGGTGATAAACCAAAGATTCCCGTGTTTAACGCGAATCATCCATTCGTATTTATAATACAAGAAAATGAAACCGGAAACATTTTATTCATGGGAAGAGTTAGTGATCCAAGTGAATAAATATCTATCAATTTTTATTTTTTGCACTCTACACTCAATTTTTTTCTATTATAAATAAATGAACATTGGCTTTTTTACGAACACATATTTACCGGCAATCAATGGCGTAACAATAGCGATTGAAGATTATCGTAAGCAATTGGAAAAACAAGGTCATCATGTTTTTATTTTTGCGGCGGAACATTTAGGGTGGAAAGATGAGAACCCTAATGTTTTTAGATTTAAGTCAATAGATTTTAATTACAAAGAGTCCTATCCTTTGCCAATAGTTTATTCGCCTAGAATAGGAAAAGTCGTGAAGAAATTAAATTTGGATATTATTCATGCGCACCAGTTTTTTCTCTCCGGACAAATTGCTTGGTATCATGCTAAAAAACTTAATCTTCCTCTTGTCTTTACTTATCATACTCGCTACGATCTCTATACTCATTACACTCCTCTGCCTAAAGAACTGGCAAAATCACTCGTTCAATCGCTTTCTACTTTTTATGCCAACTCTTGCGATGCGGTAATTGCTCCAACTGAAAGCATCAAAGATCTGCTTTTGGGATACAAAGTAAAAAAGCCAATTTTTGTTATTTCTTCCGGTGTTGATATAAACAAATTTCAGAATATTAATGATAAAGAAAAAATTAGAAAAAAATATAACATAGATCAGGGTAAAATTTTACTCCTGACGGTTTCGCGACTAGGACAGGAAAAAAATATCTCTTTCTTGTTAAAAGCTTTTCAAAAAATAAATGAAACTAGAAAAGATATATGTTTTATGGTCGTTGGAGATGGACCGGAAAAAGAAAATTTAGAAAAAGAAAGCAAAGAATTAGGTCTTACTGAAAAAATTATTTTCACCGGTCGAATCGCGAATCGGAAAATATCTCTCTATTATACCGCCTCTGACATTTTTCTTTTTAGTTCTCTTTCGGAAACACAGGGCGTGATCTTTGTTGAAGCAATGGCTAGTGGAATTCCTACGGTTGCCATAAAAGCAAACGGAGTAAAAGATATTATTACTGATGAAGAAACTGGCTTTTTAACTTCTGGAAACGTTGACGATTTTAGTCAAGCTGTTTTAAAACTTATAGACAATAAAAATTTAAGAAAAAAAATGTCAAGAAAAGCAAAAGAAGAAGCTCAAAATTTCTCCATTGAGAGATCAACAGAGAAACTTCTTTCTTTTTACCAAACCACTATGGAACAAAAAAAAGAAAAAACCACACTTTCTAAAAAACGTGTCAAACTTTCTTCGCGTAAGCGTAGACAGCGAAATTCAAAAGGTTAGTTCCATTGTCAGGATGAAATTCTTTCTAGGCAAAAGGCATTCGTTTTCTAATTTTATCAATGGCGAGAAGCGCTCCTTGCTGACCTTTGCCCATTACCGCTTTACCTTCCCACTATGAGCTGAAAATGTCGCAAATAGAGAGGTTATTGACATATTCTCCCGCGACGGAAGCGCCGCAGCTTTCCACAAAATCAACCTGTTCGTTGTCAACGATATTTCTGTCAAAATCAGCGCCAGTTTTAGCAGGAACATTGGAAAGCAAGAAAGAACTTTTCTGGCGATATTTTTCTTTCAGCTTCAAAACCTCTTTTTCATGATTGAGTCGGTGGTCAATGGTAACCGATTTCATTTTCTTTAATTTCTCCGCGATTTCATTGGAACAAACAATTTCTTTCCATTTTCTTAAGTTTTCAACTTTTGTATCTAAAATTCCTTCCAATCTTTGTCCGCAAGGACGATCAAATATTTTCCAGATCTCAACCAAGACAGCGATGACATTGCCATCATAGAAACAAACCCTCTTTTTTCTTTCTTCTTTTCTTT
>CAYPRS010000085.1:0-3561 GCA_964413235.1 uncultured Candidatus Saccharibacteria bacterium
AAAATTGTTTTACAAAAAACACAAATTTAAACGGCGACTAAGTCGCCGTTTAAATTTGTGTTTTTTGTATCAATTTTTTTAATTTGAAGTCCCTGTAAAAGTGACTGTACCATCGGAAGAACGTACGTCGCTACAAATATAACAAGTAGACAAACCATCATCTCCGCAACTTACCGCCGTAAGACCTACACAAGAATCTCCTCCATTTTCCCATAAACCATTAAGCCAAACTCCTGACACGGGTATTTGATTGTTTTCATATACAACGCTTGCTCCAGGTTGATATATTAAATGAACAGGACGAGGTCCTTCTGTGGAAAGATTGTCTATAGTTAACAAATGATTTCCCGTACAAGAACAATTATAAACATTGGTAACAAAACCTCCGAATGAATGTTCGCCTGTTGATGGAGGTGTTGGTCCGGGAGGAATAGGACCAGGAGGTGTGGGTCCGGGAGGAATAGGACCAGGAGGGATAGGACCAATAATAATATCATCCGGACTTCCTCCATTATCTCCGTTAGGCCAATATTCCGCTTTAAGACGTCCCGCACCAAAAAAATCATTCCAAGGAACAACAGTAGGATCAGTCCATCTACTTAACGCACATTCAATTATACCTAGAGATGGGTTCGCAGCCTCTATGGTACGACCACCGCCAATATACATACCAACATGAGCAAAACCATATGTCCCATTCGGTCGCCATCCTTTTTCAAATAAAAAATCCCCGGGCAAAAGTGCATCAATCGCGATAGGATCACACAATGCGTATTGTCCTGTAACGGTCAAACCATGAGTTCCTCCCCAAGCATAAAGCTGGTCCGTCGCGACCCCAGTCGTAGAATAAGTATAATTCATAAAACCTGAACAGTCAGAACCATATGGAGTGGAACCGCCCCAAATATACGGATTTCCAAGTTGCCCTTTAGCCAAAGTAATGATCTCGGATCGTATTTCACTTGCAGTTCTCTCATCTGCTGCAAAAACAATTCCAGTAATAAGACAACTGAGTGATAAAAATGATAATAAAAAAAGTTTATAGTTTTTAGACTTAAAGAATTTCATTTAATATTTAAATAGATTAAAAAATTTATAAACTTTCCAAACTTTTAGCTATATCAATTAGGTCAGTCTTGTCAACATTTTCTCCTAAAATAGAATATTGATAACCCTCCGCTGAACTCCCAAAATAAACAGACAACCCTAAAACAGTGTTGTCTTCCGAGGGGGTGCCGTACTCTTGCCATTTCCATAGCTTTCCCGTAACACCGTCTTTAATTTCTACTTCTTCTATCTCTTCCGTAGTTCCCAAATCAACCATTCCTTCCATTATTTCTATTTTTTTATCTTCTTCGATATAGGTCATTATATTAATCCCATAATACTTTCCTGATTCTAATATTCCTCCTTCGTCTGCGTTTACTTCGGTCATCATAAACCTTTCGGGCATCCATGTAGGATATTTAACGGTAAAATGCACGAAGTCTTGAACTTTTTCATAAACTTCTTTGTGTTTTTCCGGTTCGGTATTGGGATTAATCGGATCATCAAAAATTTCTTTATACGATGTTTCTTTTGGAGAATCGGTGTCTCCTTGATTCACATCACCATCACCCGGTTTTGGAAAACCGCTTGTGTCTTCGAGATCCGGATCATCCTCCGGCGGTGTCGTGTCATCGTCATCATCCGGTTCTACCGGTTCGGACGGATCCGTACTTATATAATCAGGATCCGGATCATCAGGATTAACAGGTATTATTATCTCGCCGTCGTCAGGCACGATCGGTGTTTCCGTATCGTCGTTCGGTTTTAGTTCCGGCTCCACAGGATCCTCTTTAGTAAAAAAAAGGGCTACTACAATTATAATAACTCCCGCCACTAAAAAAATAACGGCAAGTATTTTTTTATTCATTAACTTTTCCATAAAATATTATTGATTAATTTTTACAAATTGAAAGTCTTATTTACTACCATTCTATTATAATATATTTTTATAGCAATAACGAATAAAAATTTTATCCCCATAAAACACTCTCGTAGTAAACGCGTGTATCTTGTATAATTAAAAATAATGAAAAACAAAACACCATCTAAATCTAAATTACCAAGTAAAAAGTTTATACTTGCCGTTTTGGTTGCGCTGGCGATCGTAATCGTTTCTTTTTTTGCGTCTCAACAGTCTCCTATAACAAAAACCCCTCTTTCAAAAAATGAAACTGAGACATTAAAAGAAAATGATCTAACGAAAAAAGATACAGACGGGGACGGACTTTATGATTGGGAAGAAAATTTGTGGGGAACAGATATAGATGATCCGGACACTGACAAAGACGGAACTTCGGACGGGGAAGAAGTAACGCAAAACCGCAATCCTCTTGTCGCCGGACCAAATGATATTCTATATGACAATTCCGGACTTGTGGTTCCGGGAAGCACGGAAGAAGAAATGTCCGAGGCAAAAAAAGAATTTTATTCTATGTTTCTCAAAGAGCAGGGAGACGAGATTCGCGAAATGACAGTACTTGCTTTAATGCAAAACTTTGACAAAGAAGAATTTATTAACAGGGATAAATATACACTCAACGATCTTAATTTGTCTTCTAAGAACGATGATGAATTTATCCGATCTTACGGCAACGCTTTGGGAGAAATATTCGCGCGTTATGCCAACAAAGAAGATTATCCATACGATGAAGTAGCTATCTTCGGGGAAGCTTTGGAAACAAAAGATCCTTCCGGACTCGCAAAACTGGAGTTTGTATCTTTAGCATACAAAAACCTCGCTGAAGACTTACTTGCAATAGAGACACCAATGAACGCTGCACAAAATCATCTGGCTTTAGTAAACGGATACGGCATGCTCTCGGAAACAACTGGAGCTATGCAATTCTTTTTTGAAGACCCTTTGCGTGGAGGACTCGCTTACGAGACATATGTGGGGCAGACAGCTCTCAACCAAGTAGCTCTTTTTAATATGATGCTCTATTTTGAGAATAAAAATATTAAGTTTGACGAAAACGAACCGGGAAGTTTGTTTAATACGTCTTTATAATATTCCTAACTAATACCCTTCATCACTTGGCGGTCTGAACTTAGCGGTGCGACAGCCAAGTTGTCGTTAAGTTGTTAGCTTTATGTTATAATGGCTATACATGGCGGTTTTGTGATAACATCCCCGCCGGGTTTTTAAAACTAAGCTCCTTGAGGATATTTCCTTGAGAATTTTGAAATCTTGACCCCACATCTTTATATAAAGGTGTGGGCTTGACAAATCGTGTAAAATATATATAATTAAGTGAGATATTATATGTACTTTTACATATAAATATACTACTATTTAATTTTTTAACCTTAATTCGTTCCCCGAAAAATCGCTTAGCTCACTCGGGGCAAGAATTTCACCTGTCGGTCGACTGGGTGATGCTATAATAATTGCAACAATTATTACTGTTCATCACCTGCTAACAAAAGGGTGGTGGACAGTACTTTATATATATTATTTTTAAAGCTAAAAATATGAAAAATGGGAGAAATTAACGAACCTGTAATCTTTATAAG
>CAYPRS010000086.1:0-3552 GCA_964413235.1 uncultured Candidatus Saccharibacteria bacterium
AAGATGGCCCTAATCACTTAGCACTTCTTTCTTTATTAATATCTTCATCTTTAATGCCATAGTCTTCCTTATATCTAACACGTTTCTTCCATGGAAGTTCCGGTATTTCTTTTGTTAAATTTTCCTCGCTAAATTCTTCAATCTCGCTTAGTTTGAGTTTTGGCAGATCCGGATCCGGGAAATAACGGTAATCGTCTGAATTTTCTTTCTTGCGCTGACTAAACGTTTTTTGTTTGTTCTCATCCCAACCATGCGTTTCCTGCACGATCTCCCCACCACCTTCCAGAACATTGATCTGTCTTTCTATTTCGTACTCAATGGCGCGCTCCACGCTTTTAAATGAATTGAGATTTTTGACTTCCACTTTTGTGCCTAAGACAGGTTTACCTGTCCGGCCGACCGGTCTTTCAGACCGGTTTAGGCCAAATTTATCCGTCTTACTTACTGAAATATTCGCCTCAACACGCATTTGCCCCTTTTCCATGTTTGCATCCGATACGTTAAGATATCGCAGTAAAAGCTGTAGTTCTTTGGCAAAGGCAACGGCAACTTTAGCATCTTTAATAACCGGTTCAGTTACCAATTCCATAAGAGGTAACCCTCCCCGATTAAAATCAATCAAGCTGTAATCCCCGTCATCGTGCTGTGAACGCGCCGTATCTTCCTCTAAATGCACTCTGGTTATTTCCACACCATTTAACTGCCCACCGGAAACAAGAGGATATTTATACTGGCTGATCTGATACCCTTTTGGAATATCCGGATAAAAATAATTCTTTCGGTCAAATTCGGTAAAATCGGCGAGATTGGCTTTTAGTGCGTGTCCTACTTTAAGAACAAGTTTTACCGCTTCTTTATTTATTACGGGAAGAGTTCCGGGATGTGCCATACACACCGGACACACATTCACATTTGGTTGTTTTTCTTCAGGATCGTTCTTGCACTTACAGAACATTTTAGTATTCGTTTTAAGCTCCGCATGTATTTCAAGTCCTATTGTTGCCGTATAATCATTCTTCATATGAAATATAGTATACCTTTTTTCTCATCAGGTTCAAATAAATTAGTTTATAGTTAATAGTTTTGTAGAAGAAAACGCACCCCTAAGCGCGTTTTCTTCATAACCTGCCTGGCAGGTAAGGCAAGGCAGGCATGTTCTTGATTCAGCATTCTTAATTCTAAACTAAAGTTTAGCTTCAAACCCGGGAACATCTTCAAGATTATCAATGATTGTAAAAGGTACTTGTATTATGACTCCCTCATTGTCAATGATTGGCTTGTCAGTTTCAGAATTCCATACACCGTCGCCGTCATCTACGTGCAGCATGGCAACCACTGTCTCATCAATTTCAACGGTTTCTCCTTCATTAAGAGCAACAACAAGATTTTTGGTAACACCGGGTTCAAGATAACGAGAAACTCCGATAATTTCTCCTATATCTCCGTCTTCGGTTACGCGATGAACGATCACAAAACCTCCGTTTTCATTTGTTTTAAGCAGTACTTTTTCAACAAAGATCTCGGTTCCTGGAGCTTGATTCGGCACAACCAAATTGTTGATGGAAATAATTTCAATCGGCTCTTCTGTCGGAGGTTCTATGACAGGAGGCTCTTCTACAACTCTTTCTTTAAGAAATTTATTGAAAGCAAAAAACGCCATAATAACAATAATAAGCCCGACAATAAGATAAACTACTTTTTTATTCATAATATATAATAATTAAATATTGACAATTTTTATAATCTATTAAATTTTATCCATATAATACACTTTTAATTCAAACTTGTACAGCTCACAAAATCAATACTCCAAGGGTACCCCTATGCAAATTTAAGATCTTGCTTTCGAGAAAATTCTAAACAGACTCTAGAGAGTAGCTTTAATTTCTTTAATAACATTATCTACGACAACTTTTACCATTTTATCGTCATAAACAGAAATTGTGTAAACAATAGGATTAATTTTTTTTATTTGTTTTACAACTTTGTTTATTTGATCTTCGTCTGTTGTGTCCGTTTTGGTTAAAATTACTATCTCTTTTTTATCCAGCAAGGTTTTGTCATATTGTCCAAGTTCTTTGCGAACAATTTTATATGTATCTATCGGATCTTCATTCTCAAGAGAAACAAGATGAGCAAGTATCTTCGTTCGTTTAACATGCCGCAAAAATTTATGCCCCAGTCCTTTCCCCTCCGACGCACCCTCAATCAACCCTGGAATATCGGAAATAATATAACCGTAACATTCTCCCAAATTAGGTTCTAGCGTTGTAAACGGATACGCGCCCACTTTCCCTTTAGCGTGTGACAGTACGTTAAGTAAACTTGTTTTTCCGGCGTTTGGAAGCCCAATAAGCCCAACATCAGCAACAAGTTCAAGTTCAACAAAAAATTCTGATTCCATTCCGGGTTTACCATCGGTCTGTTCTTTTGGACTTCTGTTGGTAGAACTTTTGTAAGACTCATTACCCCGCCCCCCTTTACCTCCTTCAAGCAACAACACTTTCTCTCCTTCAGTAGATAAAGAAACTTTTTTATAGGTGGACAGATTGGTAATATTTGAACCGATTGGAAGCATTATTTCCAGATCAACACCGTCAGCTCCATGTAAACTATCTTTTTGTCCATCACCACCCCTCTCAGCAGAAAATTTTTTTTGATTGCGATATTTTGACAGAAGATGAACATCACGAGCAGCCACAGCATAAACACTACCACCACGCCCGCCATCTCCTCCACATGGACCAGCCAATGGTTTATATTTTTCATGACGCCAACGTTCAACCCCGTTACCGCCATTACCTGCTTTGACATAAATTTTTAATTCGTCTATAAAAGCCATAAAAATAGTATATAGTAATTAGTATCTAGTATAAAGTTATAATGACTTTATCAATCCGGTTAACATTTTAGATATTTCAATGGTTAGAGTCCTTTTTTCTTTCTGGTCTTCTTCTGAGATATACTCTAACTGTACAGCTAGATATAACATTGAACGAACCTCAGAACAAGACCCCTTAGAAATATACAGATATCTTATAAATTCTTTGTTTGTCCTATAACCAAAACCTTCAGCAATATTATTCATTATTGAAACAGAAGCTCTTTGAATCTGGTCTTTAAAACCATAGTCTTTGTTGGTTTTAAAGAGTTTATAAATATCTAATGTTAATTTTTGCGCTTGTTGCCAAACAATTAGATCTTCAAAATTATTTACCTTCATTTTGTGATTTACTAGATACTTTCTACTTTTTACTTTTTACTGCGAGCTTTGCGAGCCCCAAAGCCCCCTCTTTTGAACCTGCCACAGCAATAAAAAGTTTATTGTGACAAAAAACCGCGTCAGATACTCCGGTAATTTCTGCCAATTCTTCGCCACGTTTTCCCGCCCAGCTTTTTGGCAGATCTTTCCTGTTTTTGAAAGAAGCTTCAGGGTCTTCGCGAACAGCCTTTATTTTCCAATAATTATTTCCTTGCGAATCAGGACTTATCACATAAAGAGGTTCCGGATAATGTGATAATACGGTTTCCCATGGATATCGTCCATCTATA
>CAYPRS010000087.1:0-3543 GCA_964413235.1 uncultured Candidatus Saccharibacteria bacterium
GGCTTTTTTAATTGACGGTTCTCTCACAATTACTGGAACATATTTCTTTTTCATTCTTACTACATTAGGACCGATTATTTTTCCCGCGATAACATCAACTCCCTCTAAAACTGAGGCGACTTTTTTTGCTTTCTCGGGATCTCCATGCGATAATTTCTCATCTTCTTCATATTTTATATTCTCCCTTTTTTCTCTGAATGCCATTTCCCCGTTTAAATAATCCCAAATTGAAAAATAACTGGATTCTCCAATATGGTCACCTTGTTTTACGATTTTTCCATCATCCGTGCCAATGGCAAATGTTAATTTTTCTTTTATGTCTCTGGGAGCACTTTGAGGACAAATCTTCACACACAAGCCGCAATGGATACATTTTTTCTGGTCAATAACAGCAAAACCATCCTCATTAATGGAAATAGCCCCCGCGGGACATTTCGTCTGGCAAAGTCCGCAGCCTATGCATTTGTTTTTACTTATATGAAACATATTTTTACCTGTCCATATCTGCCGGACAGCTGTTTAAAATCCAATAAATCACGGGAATATCCGCTACTTCATTAATGGGGTCAGATTAATGAGATCAGGACCCATTCTTGGACCCATTCTTTGGTTTTCCTACTTCCCTTGTAGTATACCAAATTTATTTTTATTATCAATTCTTCGCGTCATTCTTTACCACCCAACAGACTTCCTTTCAAAACAGAAGATCTCACTTCATCCAATTCTTTTTTGTTTAGCAATATATTTACTTCTTTCATATAATTCTTCGGCTTGCTCACTATCCACGGATGAAGTAATTTTTGTTGCTTTCTTTCTTTTTCTTGCTCTTTTTCATATATAAATTATATCATAGTACTCGCTTAAAAATTTGTTTCAAAAAAGATTATTTTGCGGCGAGCGCTTTTTTGGGGGCTTTCGTTTGATCTCTTTTTTTTGGATAAGTTCTTCGGGGATTGCTTTTAGAAATCTTGACGGCGTGATATTTGCGGTTTTGCCGAAAAGCATTCTGTCTTTTGCATAGGTAATATAAAGTCGCTCTTTAGCGCGGGTCATAGCTACGTAGAGAAGCCGGCGCTCTTCTTGCACGTGCTCGGTGTTCTCTTCCCCGTCTTTACAATATGGGAAAAGCGCATCCTCAACGCCCGCGATAAATACCACTGGAAATTCGAGTCCTTTTGATGAATGCGCGGTCATAAGCGTGACGGATTCCTGCAGAGGACTGTGGTCGTCATCGGCGCGCGAAAGCTCCACTTCTTCAAAAAATTTTTCTCTCGCCTCTTGCGCCGAAAGATTGTCGTAAGAGCGCACGATATTTTCCAATTCAAGCACGCGGTTGTATTTCGCCTCGCCTTGTTGCGTGCCATCGTCAAGCGCTTTTTTTAATCCGAGTTTTTCTATTGCTTTTTTAATTTGCTCCGAAAGTGTCCCTGACTGTGGCAGGGTCTCAAGTCGCTCAATGATCTTTTTTATCTCCGGTCGTTCAAAGAAATTTACACCGCCGAAAAAGTGATACGGAATTCCACTCTGTGCAAATCTTTTTTCAAGTGTCTTCCCTACTGCATTCAGACGATATAAAACGGCAATGTCGCTTAGATAATATGTCTTGCCGTGGTCTTCACCGACGTTGAGAAAGTCTATCCCGCCGATGAGTTGTTCTATGGTTTTGGTAATGTATGATGCCTCCAATTGTGGTGAGTCGCAAGAGATGACGGACACCGGCGCTTCTTTAAAATCGTTTTTTATTTTTTTCTTTCGTCCGATAAGCGCATCAGACGTGGCTATTATAGCAGACGTGGAGCGGTAATTTTTTGCGAGTTTAATGGTTACGGCGTCGGGATATTGATTTTTGAATGATAAAAAATTACCGCACGTTGCCCCGCGAAAACCATAGATCGCTTGATTTGGGTCGCCGATAATGCAAATGTTTTTACTTTCTGCCGCAAGCGCGCGCAAAATATTCGCCTGAACAGGGCTTGTGTCTTGATATTCGTCAACCATGATATAGCGGAACTTTTTTTGATACGAGCTTAGAACATCCGTGTGTTTTTGAAAAAGTTCCAAAGTGTGAATCAAAAGATCGTCAAAATCAAGCTTGCGGCGTGCGGTAAGTTCTTTTTTGTAATCATCAGCGAACGCCGCAAAAATGGGGTTGTCTGTACCTGAATTTTTCTCACCTCCAGACTTCGCTTTGCTCAACAAAAGGAGAGCGTCTTTCACTTTTAAATCCAAACTCTCGTGTTTTTTCAGAAGTTCTTTTACTATCTTTTTCTGTTCCGATTCGGACAAAATTTTAAAATCCTCCGCGAGACCTATTTTGCAACCATGTTCTTTCAAAATATCCAGCGCCAGAGAATGGAACGTGCCGATCGTGGGAAGCTCGTCCCCCGCGAGCCACTTCTCCACACGCGACCGCATCTCATCCGCCGCTTTGTTGGTAAATGTTATTGCCAAAATATTCTCCGGCGCAACTCCCTTTTTCTCAACCATATGCGCAATCTGCTCAACGATCGTGTGAGTCTTGCCAGAACCCGGACCCGCCACAATACACACCGTCCCCTCGGTCGCCTCAACCGCCTTTTTCTGTTCTTTGTCTAATTCCACAATGTTTTTATTGTAACAGATTATGAATATAGTGAATAAAAGCCGGATTTAGTTATTAACTTATTGCATATTGTTTAACCTCGCAGAATAAGTACAATATTATAGATAATAAACACAACTTTTATATATGAAAAAGACTGGTAAGCATAATAAATCTACAATCGAAAAATCTGTGTACGCGTGTGTTGCTATCAAACAAAGTGGTTTTGAAGTGCGCATTGCGGACAAAAACAACAAAAAGATACTAAGTGAATTTGTAATTACAGAGGAAACGAGCAAAAAGGAACTCGATAAAAAGATATTTGCTTGGCTTTATAAATATCAAGCGAGAGAAAATATAAAGATCATTGCCATAAGTATTATAACCAAAGGAGAGGACGAACGACGAAGATTTGCGTCCGACCTGTGGCTCAAACAAGATATCGTGCCTTATGTTGTACATATTCCAAAAGGTACTAACAAACAAAAAATTCATCGAGCTATACTCGATCTAACGCAGAGATTCAATGATCATAATATCGTAGATATCCAATTTAATCCCCAAAGACAAGTGTACGTTGATCGACTTGCCCGCATTGAAGATGTCAAAAAAAATACATCAAAAGAGAACTGGAAATTATTGCTTAAACTTACAAAACTCTATCAAGAAAAAGACGGCAAGATATTATTTTTCAGCAGTACGCCTCGTGGAGGCGGAGTAGCTCTTATGCGGCACGCATTAATTCGCCTTTACCGCCAACTAAATATAGATGCGCGTTGGTATGTATTGAGTTCAAAAAAAGAAGCGTTCAATATAACAAAGAAAAAATTCCACAACATCTTGCAAGGTGTCGCGGGTCCTGAAATGATACTAACCAAAGAAGATATGGAAGTTTATAACAAATGGATCGCCAAAAACGCGAAACATTTTTCTAAAATGATCAAGCAAGCCAGTGTTATTGT
>CAYPRS010000088.1:0-3515 GCA_964413235.1 uncultured Candidatus Saccharibacteria bacterium
ATTTTGTGCACCAGAAGTGTCCAGAGAAAATTCATTTTCCACAGAACGAGAATTATTATCCTGCGAATCGTTAATTGTATTATTATTTTTTATCCCCATCTTTTTTAAAGGAATTATTTTAGCGGCTGTATTCCTTTCTTTTTGGCGTAATCAGGATCAGCGGATTTAATAGAAAGACTGATCTTACC
Organism: uncultured Candidatus Saccharibacteria bacterium; assembly: GCA_964413235.1. GTDB lineage: Bacteria > Patescibacteriota > Minisyncoccia > Phycocordibacterales > JAGLOS01 > JAGLOS01. Next base: position 189 of record CAYPRS010000088.1, read on the forward strand.
TTCCCTTTTGTTTACTTCCTTGACTACCACTGGGACAATATCGCCAACCTTTAATACATCGTCTACTTTATTAATGCGAAAAGGCGCGATCTCAGAAATATGTACCAACCCTTCAGTATTAGGACCTATTTTGACAATACCACCGCATTCAATTATTTTTGTTACTTCCCCGTTAAATTTTTCTCCCGATGTATATTCATGAGTCAATGCTTCAATTGTAGCTCGCGCTTTCTCCGCCCCATCTTTTTCACCGGTAATATAAACCGTGCCGTCATCTTCAATGGAAATATCCGCTTTGGTCTCTTCTTGGATCTTTTTGATCATTTTTCCTCCCGGACCGATAACCATACCTATATCGTCAGGGTTGATAGTAATAGTGAAAATTCGCGGAGCCCGAGAAGCCAAATCTGTCCGTGGTTTATTAATTTCTTTTTCTATTACATCCAAAATATGCAGACGAGCAACTTTTGCCGCAGTAAGGGCTTCAGTAAGAATTTTGACTGGCACTCCATCAACTTTTACATCCATTTGAATTGCCGTTACTCCGATCCGTGTTCCCGCGACTTTGAAATCCATATCTCCGTGATGATCTTCAGGACCTTGAATGTCGGTAAGAATTTTATATGTATTTTCGTCTTTCATCATAAGACCCATAGCAATACCGGCTACGGGGCGAACGATCGGTACCCCACCGTCCATTAAAGAAAGAGTACTTCCGCACACGGAAGCCATTGAAGTTGAGCCGTTTGATGCCATTGATTCCGATACGATCCTAATAGTGTAAGGAAAATCTTGTTTAGACGGGAGTACCGGAAGAAGAGCTTTTTCTGCCAGAGCCCCGTGACCAACCATACGCCTGTTCATTCCCATTCTCCCTACTTCTCCCACCGAGAATGGCGGAAAATTATAATGATGCATGTAGCGCTTTTTAACATCTTGTTTTTCCATTCCATTTATAAGCTGTGAATCATCAGGACCTCCCAAAGTAAGCACTGACAAAACATGTGTTCCTCCACGATAGAAGATACCGGATCCATGTACTGTTCCCGAGAGTCCTCCCGCCTGCGCGTAAATTTCTCGCACAGTATCCATCGGACGTCCATCTGCGCGTTTATCTTTTTTAATAGCGGCGTTATGCAAGACATCATTAACCGCATCTTCATAATAATCACCCGCAATGGACATATTTTCTTCGGGAGATTTCTCTTTACAAAAAGCAAGCCACTCATCTTTAAGAGTATAGATTTTATCGTTTCCCGGACCACTGAATACAGCATTCTCAATTTTTCCGCTGATCTCTTCTTCAAAAAGAGCTTTAGCTTCCTCTGAAAGTTTTTCTATTTCAATCTTTGTTTTTTCCTTTCCTATTTCAGTGACGATCATTTTTTGGAATTTTTGGATTTTTTCAATTTCTTGGGAAGATTGAGTTAGAGCGCTAGTGATAGCTTCGTCGCCAGCTTCTTGTGCTACGGTTTCTATCATATTAATATTTCCGTCTTTCCCGCAAGCGACAATTTCTAACTCAACATTTTCTGCTTCACGCTCGCTATATGTTGGATTTACTTTGAAAGTATTATCTTTTTTGTTTTTGAGAATACGCACTGCGCTTACCGGTCCGTCCCAAGGTATATCCGAAACAGCCAAGGCAAGTGAAGCCGCGTTGACTGCCAGAATATCAGGATCATGATCATTTAGAGATAGAACGGTTGTTACAACCTGTATTTCGTTTCGTATTTGTTGATCAAAAAGAGGACGGATGGTTCGGTCTATAACTCTGCCAGACAAGACAGCTTCGTCGGTTGGTCTTCCCTCTCTTCTCATAAAACGGCTTCCCAATATTTGTCCCGCCGCGTAGAATTTCTCTTCGTAATCAACAGTAAGCGGAAACCAATTTTGTCCTTCTTTTTTATTTTGCGACATAACGGCTGTAGCAAGAACTACAGTATCCCCGCAACGCAGAATAACCGAGCCGTTTGCCCGCTCCGTCAAATCTGAGAATTGAGCAGTGATAGTTTTACCGCCAATCTCTATTGAATATTCTTTTTTTTCCATGAGTGTGTGGCTTGATCACCAGATTCTAGGGCGCGTAAACAAATAACATTCTCAAGTTCGCTCAAATTTGCGCTAGATTGGTTTGAAAAAAATTGAGGAATATTTGATATATACCGAAAATTTTTTCAAGCCAAGATGGCGCGAAGATGAGATGAAAGTGTGGATATTATTTGTTTACGTGTCCTCAGTATCGAAACTAAAATTTCAACACTATTATCTGACGACCAAAGTGTAATGATTATTTAATAATTTGTAAATGTATAAAATACACCAGACTAATTCATAGTCTAGCAGATTTACCGTTTTTTTCAATCCTTGATTATTCTTAATAAAAATCAACTTAAATAAAATACCCCGCTCAAAAAGCGTGATATTTTCAATTGTTTAATCGTTGGCTGTCTCAAAAGTAAAGGTAATATCATCACCACGATTAATTTTTTGAGTTGCATCATGCAAAACTGCCAATAATATATCGTAATCTTTTTCAGAATTTTTTTTACATCTTTGATATTTTTTATTATAAGATTAACTTGCTTAGGTTTTGGATCCATGTTTCTAATAATTTCAGAATCGGAATCTAAACTAGTAAAATAATCCTCAAAGGCATCCCAATTCCAATTACTTTTGGGCGAGTTAGGCAAACGAAAAACTGATACTAATTTTTTGATAATATCTTGTTTATCATCAGCTCCACTAAAATTTACTTTAAAATTTAATGTTTTCATATTATTAAAAATTGATTACCTGTCCTATTTTTTAAAACCGGATTTTTTAAAACCACGCATAAGATATTTTTTTAGATCTTCATCAAGATTAACAAAATCATCGGTAGCATCTATGAGTTTTGAAGAAGATGATTTTCCAAAAGAGAGAACCTCAACTTGAACCCCTGTGTTTTTAAGGTATTCTACCAGAGGAACAAAGTCTCCGTCTCCCGATGCTATAACCACAGTATCAAGTTTTGGCGCCAAGCGGATAGCATCAACAGCAAGACCAACATCCCAGTCCGCTTTCTTTGCTCCACCGAAGAAAATTTGCAAATCTTTGGTTTTTGTTTCAATACCCATATTTTCAAGAGCTTCAAAAAATCCTTGTTCTTCGCCAGATTCCGTTGTAATTACATAAGCAATAGCACGTATTAAATGTCTGCCTTCAACTGCGCCTTCAAGTACTCCGGCAAAGTTTACTCTCGCTTTATATAAATTTTTGGCGCTGTGATAGAGATTTTGCGCATCAATAAATACTCCCACTCGTTGTTCTTTGTGTTTTATAACT
>CAYPRS010000089.1:0-3476 GCA_964413235.1 uncultured Candidatus Saccharibacteria bacterium
CTATTTTATTATATTCCTTTATAAAAACAAGTGCTCCATACAATCCCATCTCGTCGTCAAATTCCGCGGGTGCCAAAAATGGTTGTTCGTTTGGAAAAGTATTTTTCAAAATATCTCTGTATTTTTTTTCAAGATATTCAAAAGACATACTTTTCATAATTGACCCTCCGACAACGATAATGTCCGGCGACCATATGGTTGTTATATTATAAAGACCAAGAGCGAGAAAATCCGCGCGAGATCTCCAAAACGCTTCATCGTGTATATCTTCCGGCTTTCTTCCCTCATTTTCTTCAATCCCCATTCCTGAAATATAATCATCCAAAAAACCTTGCTTGCTCCATCCGTGACAAAGAGCGTTTCCCGCGTCAATAATTTGTCGTCCGGGTTCAAAACCAAACGCGTTTCTGTCAATCTTCCCATCAACGATCCGCGCGCCGCCGACTCCGGTACTTACCGTAACGTAAACAACGATACTATGGTTCTTGCCGGGACCTAAATGCGCTTGCGCGAGCCCCCCCATCATTGTGTCGTTGACCATATACACAGGGCAACTAAGTGCTTGTTTCATATCTTGTTTTATAGGTTTTCCCAGCCAATTTGTGATCTGCGCGCCACCTCCCGTTAATCTTGATCCATCTCGGTTGAATGAGGCAGAAACACTTCCCACCGCGACAACAACACCCTCAGGGGCGAGTTCTTCTTTTATTGTTCTAAAAGCATTAATTTCCTCCGTATAATCAGTGTGTGTAGTAATGATACGCGGTTCTTCAAATGTTTCTCCGTCCCGAGATAATGCGATACGTGTTTTTGTTCCTCCAATGTCAAAAAGTAAATACATAATAAAATTCTACGTTTTAATGTGTTTTAAAAAGAATATCTATTTACAGGATTACAGTCATTACAAGTTCCTAATTCTTCAAGTTTATCTAAATATTTTACCATTGTTGTTACGAATTCCGCATGGCTCCAAGCGAGGGGCATGGCGGAAAGAGGTGTGCCATTGTATGGATGAAATTGTTCCGCGAGAACTCCTGACGGCAACATCCGCTCAACAGTCCAATCTATTAATTTCTTTGCTTCAGAAAGTTCGGATTCTTCTTTTGCTTTGGCAATATAATATTGCGCAACCCAAAGAGTGGTAATGATCCAAGGATTTCCCGGAACAGAAGAGTCTTTTTTTTGACGAAAATATTTATCTCCTTCATAACGACCAAATCCACCTATCTGAGTCTGACAAACAAGTCTTTTGGTTATAACATCAGCAAATCTTTTTATTCTCTCGTCGTTGATATCCAGAACACCGAGTGAGACAAGTCCGTAAAAACTGCTCATGTCAAGCGTTTTGTCATAGATGATCTCATCGTTTTTTACATTCAACATTTTATAAAAGTATCCTTCTTTCTCGTCATATAAATATGTACATATTGCTTCCCTTATTTCATCCGCCGCCTGCCGGTATTTTTTTTCACTCTGTTCTTTACCAAGAACACGAGCAAAATTACCTGCCGCTACAAGTCCCGCCACTACAGTAGCGCAAGTATATGTACTAATACCATATTTTTCTTCCCATAGGTCATAACTGGCTTTAGGAAGTCCGGTTTTCCTATCACGATAGATCAGCATAAATTCTGCCGCTTTTTTAATTAGAGAATTGTAAACAGATTCAATAAAATCAAGATCTCTGGAAAGTTCATAGTGGTTCCACAAAGCATATATAACAAGAGCTGTTTCATCTTCTTGAATAGGAAGAATTACTTCTCCATCGCGAATCCAAGGATGCCACGAGCTGCCCAGAGAACCATCCGGACGATATTTATGCATCAAATACCCATCGTCAGTTATAGTATCATTACAAAATTGATAATATCTTCTAGCCACACTTGTATTCCCCGCCAAGTCAAGTGACAGCGCGCAAAGAGCTCCATCTCTAGGCCAACTATAACCATAAGAATCTTTACCTGATAATAACATTTCGGAATCACCTGAGGCTAAAATTGCTCCATGATTATCCGCGTGAATTCGTATGATAAACAAAGATTTCTTAAAGAGAGAGACAGCACTATCGTTAAAGGAATCAAAATTTTGGTTATATCGATTTACCCAAGCCCGCCAAAAATCCCGTGTAGTATGTATTAAATATTCCGGAGTTTTTCTAAGAACATAATTATTCAATTCTTGCGCTTCTTTGATAGATTCGGCGATGGTCATCCAATAATACACGACCTTTTCCTCATGAGAGTTAAGAGTAGTATAAAAACCAACAACAGAATCACTTGGTCCATGTTCTATCGGATTTTTAGGAAGTTCCCCTTTTGAAGCACACTTGTACGAACCCTCTCTTCCCTCAATATGAAAAATGCCCGTAGTATAATCATCAAAACTTCTATCGTCTATTTTTCCGTTTATCAAAAAAACTCGCCGACCGCTGTAATGTATAATACTATGCCTCAGAGGATCAAAGTATGCCGTATCACCACGACGAGATTCATATATTTCAAATTCATGACCAAAATAAAGTTTCACTTCTCGACGTCGGTCTGTTGTATTGCGAATCGTAACTTTTCTTATAAAAATATTTTTCTCATTGTAAACAGTATCAGATAAATATAGTTCCAAATTAAGCTCATTATTTTTTGCTAAGATACTGCTTACTGAAGCGCCTTCTTCGGTCTGCACTTTTATATCCCACCCTTCGTCAAACCACCGCATCTCATTTTCGGTCCATACTCCAATTCTGTGCTTATATTTTCCACCAACATGATTTTCCGATCCGACATAAGGAAAATACAGATCACGCACTTGGGCATGATCGTCCATACAAACGAGAATATTCCCATTACCTAAAACAAGAAATCTGGACATATTTATAGTATATCATACGCGGTGTTTATTAACGACGTAGAGCGAGAGCGGTGGAAGTAAGGAGTAAAACGAAACACTTACACTGCCGAGCCGAGGATTCAATGAACAAAGGAATAAAATGACTATTGCGAATTAATGCATAGCTCTAATATCGGGTTTAATACCTGTTATTTATATTTTTTGAGAATCTCACTTACTTTTTTTGTTGCGGTTTTTTGAGTTTTTGCTTTTTCAAGAGCTTTCGCGCATTTTTTATCTAACAATATATATTCAACCCAAAGCGCGAAGTCATTATTCTCTCCATGAGTGTGATAAATAAATTGGTCTTTATTTATAATTTTAAGAGCGTTATAAAGATCACGCATATCTTTCAAAATAGGTCCGTTATTAATCCAAAAACACTGTTCTTCTGTCGCAACAACAAAAACTTTTTTTGTTTTCTTGGGAGTTTTTTTACTAGCAATAACTTTCTTTATATTTTTCTTCGCCACGCCGTAGCTTTTAGCGCGTGCCCCGAGTGAGCGGAGTGATTTTTCGGGGGAGGAGGGCTTCGCCACGCCAGAGCTTTTAGCGCCTGCCCCGAGTGAGCTTTGCGATTTTTCGGGGTCGGC
>CAYPRS010000090.1:0-3409 GCA_964413235.1 uncultured Candidatus Saccharibacteria bacterium
TCTTTTTTGGGTAAGATATTAAAAAAAGATAATTGCGTAAGAGTTAGAGGGATTTCCTGTAATTTATTTTGCCAGCGCGCGTAATATGATCCAATAGGGATAAATTTTGGAACAACGGAAAAATATTTATCCATCAAAATTTTTAACGGACCGGTAGAAAGTTCTGTAATAGCATGAGGTCCCGTATCTATATGATATCCGTCTATTTCATAGGTACGGCAATTTCCTCCGATATCATCGTTTTTTTCAATTACCAAAACGTTCTTTTTTTCTTTGCATAAAGCAAGCGCCGTTAAAAGTCCGCTAATGCCGGCGCCGATTATTATTGCATCGTATTTTGTTTTGGACATAGAGAATTAATTACAATAGTACCAAAATTTAGTTGAGAGTGCTAAAAAGTTAAAAGAGACAAAAAAAAGCTGTAAGGCTTAGATGTTGGGGTGGGGGGGATGGATAAAAAGGAATTCAGGGGTCTAAGTTGCTTACAGCGATTTGATCATTATTAATTGATCATTTCTATTTATAGAATAAACGATTGAAAATTTATGTCAACAGAAGTTATCCACAGTCATCCGTATTTGGTAAGGAACTGTTATGTATCAGCAATCTGGTATTATATAGTAACACAAAACAGGGGTTTAAAATCCCCGTTTTGTGTTACTATATAACTCTCAATCACAAAACTCTTTACCTTGTTGATCAAGACAGTAGAGAATTATTTTTGACTAAAACAAACTTTCCTGAGAACTCAAGCGTTCTCTGTCCTTATCATCAAAAATATTTATTTTTCCATATTCGCCGTCGTAGCCGGGGGCGATGTTTATTTTTCCATCTCGCATCCGCTTGATCGCCTCGGCAAGCATTTTTCCACCGTAATTTTCTATATCTTTTATCGGCAAGTCCAACAAAATAGAAAATTCATTACCAAGCGTCTCCAGCGTGTTTAAAAATTTTGTCTGAACTCTTTTGCTGGCAACGCCGACGCTTTCTACTTCGGAAATTATTCCAGGCAGAGGAACAATATATTTAAAAGGACGCGCGTTCTTTGGTTTGTATCCTTCTGGATAATTTGCAAGATTTTCCACGCGGTGCATTACCCCGACTGTTACCGGTTTGCCGCATACCGGACACAAAAATTTATTATGTTTCGTTTCTTTTGGTGTAAGACATGTTTTGCAGTTGCGATGTCCGTCAAGATAATATTTGCCTTCTTGCGGATAAAATTCAATCGTGGATTCAAATGCTTTTGTATCGTTTGTCTTTAACGCGTTTGTAATTGCGTTGTAAGAAAGCTCCGTATTAAAAATATTTGCTTCGCGCCCGAGTTTCCCCGGGGAGTGGGCGTCCGAGTCTGAGATTATCGCCAAGTTATCGAGCTCGGCAATTCGCCAATTCATGGCAGGGTCGGACGAAAGTCCGGTTTCAATGGCGTAAATATAGGGAGTCATCTCCTCAAAACATTCTTTCATCGTGTCAAAACCCGACCGCGAACCGAATACCGAAAAATGTGGTGTCCAAATATGCGCCGGCACAAACAAGCAATCTTCGGAAGCGTCCAAAACAATCTTGAGCAGTTCTTTGGCGTCCAATCCGAGGATTGGTCTTCCATCGGAAGAGATATTTCCTATTTTTTGAAGCCGTGCGTTTATTTTTGCCGCCACGTCAAACGACGGCGCGAATATAACACTGTGGACTTTTCTTACTTTGTCGTTCTTTTTATAAATAGTGCTTATCTCCACCGTAAGCAGATAGCGCATATCGGCGCGACAGGTTTTTGGTACTTCTTTTTGGATTTCTTTTGAATATTCAGGCTTGAGGCGAAACAGTCCGGGTTCCGCGGGTTCCAGCTTCTTTTGTATTTCCTCAAACCATCGCGGATGTGTAAAATCTCCGGTACCGATCACCTCAATACCTTTCATCTGCGCCCATTTGGCAATGGACGAGATGTTCATCTGCTTGGACGTAGCCCTTGAATAATGAGAATGAATATGAAAGTCGGCAATAAATCGCATATGTTGTTATCGTAGCATGTTTATTGATTTCAATAAACATGAAGTGGTGGTTTTTTATCTATTTTTTGTTTTGCTTGCATATAAAAATGCTTGTATAATAAATAATAATATTTACTTTTGAAGTATCTATTTTTTAGTTTTATTAATAATTAATAACAGGGGAATTTATAATATGAAAAATTTTAGTATGACACGTATTTTAGGGGCATTATTTTTGTCCTTACTTTTTTTATTGGGAGTTCATTCAACGTTTGCCGGTGTCGGAGAAAACTTAACTCTCGAACCGAATACCCCGCTGTCTGATAATTTGATTGGCGCGACAAACGCGCAATGGAAATTTACAGCGACGACGACGGCAGTAGACATTGTGTCCGGTGACGTAGTTCAATTTATTTTTCCAACCCCGGACATGGCGCCCCCATTTGATATATCCGGTGTAACGCTTACGGCAACGAATGGTATTACTCTATATAAGACAATGCAGGGTCAACAGTTGTCAAACATGCTGCAAAATCCGTCATTTGAAACAGCAACAGGTACGGCTCCGATGGAATATTGGTCACAAAGCATAACAGGCAGTTCTACGATCGCCACATCAAGCACTGCTTATAATGGCAGTGTCTCAGCACAGATCACTTCTACAAGTTCGGCAAGTGGTGCGGCTCTTTTATATCAAGGCGCTGTCACCGCAACCAGTACGCAATATACGGCGAGTTATTATGCAGGGGGGGCTTCGGGAAATGAAGTAGCTCGTATGGCTCTTCAAGGGAATGCGGCGTGCGGTGATGGAGAGGCACAATATTATAGTTTTGCATCTTCAACGTGGGAGTGTGTCGCGCTGAATGATCCGGCAACTTTTGCTTCTTCTTCTGCTTATGTTGCCTCCAGTACTGTAACAACAGATTTTCAACGATTTACTCAAACTTTTATTACTCCAACAAACAGTTCTTCCACGGCAATTGTTTTTGTTGGTGGGGGAGATGTGGAGTATGACAATGAAGTAGTTATATATGATGCTGTTCAGTTAGAAACAGGTAATTCCACTACCACATTTAATTTAGGCGGAATAGGTAGCCCGGAAGAAGGTGTCATGTTTTGGGGTCAAAATGTTGCTTATGGATATGCTACCAGTACGATCCCGTCTGGTACAACTTTTTCTGTAACACTCGGCGGGATTACCAATAGTTCGGGACAACTTGTTCAGATGAGCGATCTTGTTTGGACAGTAAAAGCGGGAAAACCGGAAGCTGAGGGAGAACCGGGAGGAGCTCTTGTTTCGGAAAAATTCAGTCAAACCAGCACGGAGAGTTTAGTGCGCGCCGGAGGAGCGCTTGTTTCAGACAGTGGCTCGGCTATTACACCAACATCATACGCGACAGGTACGGCGGCGAGTTATA
>CAYPRS010000091.1:0-3399 GCA_964413235.1 uncultured Candidatus Saccharibacteria bacterium
TTTGGAGTAAAATATTTCCGATCGGTGACGGAGTATATGATCTGGCGGCAAAAATTGATAACCCCAATGACGATGCAGCACTTCTTTCTTTTAAATATACTTTCAAGATTTATGATGAAAAAGGCTCTATTCTTTATAAAAAAGAAGGAGAAGATTATGCAGATGCCGGGGAGTTGTTTGTTGTGTTTGAATCAATTGTGAATTTAAAAAATAAAAAGCCGTACAGATCTGAATTTGAGATACATAAACCTCTTGATTGGGTACAGTCTGAAGTGATACCACTTTCAATTAAAACAAGAAAAAAAGAATTAATACACAATGATACCAATACACGACTTAATGTGTCATTGGAAAATACAAGCATCGTTGACGTATTTTCCAATGTTGATGTTTTGGCGGTAATATCTGATATTAAAAGAAATCCGGTAGGCGTTTCAAAGACGTATGTTAAACTATTTACTCCGGGTATGAAAAAAAATATTTCTTTTACATGGCCGATATCACTCTCGGAACAAACTAAAGATGTATGCAATTCGTTGGAGGACCTTCCTCCGGAATTATTATATCCGTCGGACATAATGCTTGTTTTTGACAGATCCGGGAGCATGAACGACGACGGCTCATTGCCTCCTCAGCCTATTACAGACGCTAAGGAAGCGGCAAAAATTTTTGTGCAAAAAATGCAAGTCGTTGACCGAGGAGGAATAGTGTCTTTTGCAACCGAAGCGTCATCGCCGGTTGATCAGTCTTTAACAGCCGATCTTCCCAAGGTTATATCCGCTATTGATGATATTATAATTGGTGAACCAGACAATGAACAACACACTAACATTGGCGATGGAATAAAAAAAGCTTTTAATGAATTGCAAGAGAGCGGTAGAGATACCGCTAAAAAAGCAATTGTATTACTTACTGATGGTATTGCCAGCAGACCTCTTGGTCCAATCGGAGACGAAAATTATCCCGAAGAATATGCGGCATTGTTAGCGCAAGATGTACAAGAAGCTGATATGTTTCTTTATGTCGTTGGGCTCGGAAATGATATCAATGAGCCGTTTTTGAAAAATAAAATAGCTACCACGGAAGACCGTTTTTATAAAGCCGCGACGTCTGATGAATTAGCTGAAATTTATAGTGATATAGCGCGAACGATTTGTGAAGAAGATGTGTTTATTATAGAAATTTTTGTTCGTGTTCGTGATAAGGATAGTTTTTAAAAGTTTGATTTTTTCTTGAATTATTTAACAGAAACCGCTCCGTGAACAGACTTTTAAAACTTTCTAGATCGATCGGTATCAGTAGGGCGTAGGTTTATCGATTGGTTCTCTTTTGTAGTTCAAAGAATATATGACTAAAACAATAATACGTTTTTTTTCAGAACATATGCATACTCCCAAAATAGACTGGGTGCTCTTTTTTGCTATTCTGCCAATTTTAGGAGCTGGTCTGATAACCATGAATTCTTTTGTGGGAGAAAGTAATTATTTTTTTGACAAGCAAGTTCTTTGGATTATAATTTCACTTTTGGTTTTTTTCACTGTTAGTTCTTTTGACCTGGGTTTTCTCAAACAGACAGGCGTTTTAGTGATTCTTTTTGGGTTTATTAGTGGGATCCTACTTCTTCTTTTGTTTATAGGAAAGGCTACACAAGGCGCTGTAAGTTGGTTTAATTTTGAAGGTTTTTCTCTACAGCCATCAGATCCCGCAAAGATAGTGATTATTTTAATTCTCGCTAAATATTTTTCCAAGCGTCATATTGAAATTGCGAACGTTAGACATATTATTATTTCCGGAGCATATGTCTTTGTTCTTTTTCTGCTTATTTTTCTACAAGGTGATTTTGGTTCCGCCATCATTATCTTTTTTATTTGGTTGGGTATGATTATAGTTTCCGGTATTTCAAAAAAACACTTAGTAGCTGTGTTTTTGTTAGGACTGGTTTCGTTTGGAGGTTTGTGGACGTTTGTTTTTGAACCTTATCAGAAAAACCGCATTATGACCTTTCTGCATCCTTTAACTGATATACAAGGTGCAGGATACAACGCCTACCAATCAACCATTGCGGTTGGTTCCGGCGAGCTTTTGGGAAAAGGGGTAGGATATGGAACACAGTCCCGCCTTAAATTTTTGCCGGAGTATGAAACAGATTTTGTTTTTGCCGCTTTCGCGGAAGAATGGGGATTTGTTGGAGTTATTCTTCTATTTTTTCTATTTCTCCTTGTTATTTGGAGAATTCTTTTAAATGCGATGCGTGGAGCGACAAATTTTGAGATTCTTTATGGATTAGGACTTGCTATTTTGTTTATGAGCCATTTTATCATCCACGTTGGTATGAATATCGGATTGTTACCTGTTACCGGAACAACTATTCCTTTTTTAAGCTATGGAGGCTCTCATCTTATTACCGAATTTACCGGACTGGGTATTTTGATGAGTATGCGACATTATAACAGAACAGTATCCAAAGAAGATGCCAGTAATGAACTTTTAAATGTTATGAGTTAATCTGCCTTTGGTTGGTTTTGAAAATGTAGATAAATTCTAGATTAATTATTAAAATGTCTTGCCGGGTCAGGGCAGAAGTTAAGGTCTGAATTTGCGATATCTAGGTCGCCACTAGTGGCATCTTTTTTGCCAAATTTGTTACTGATCGTGTTGGTTTCAAATTTATGAATAAGGACAACAGGATCACATTCTCCGCCAGCATTTACCGGATCATAACCGTAGTAATAATGATCGTTCGGCGTTGGGTAATTAACAGGGTTATCTGTAAGAGTGGAATCCCACAAAAAGTCTTCTTGGGGATCGGGGAGATATGGTTGAATAAGAGTATCAAAAGTACCCCCTGACCCGATAATTTCACCGTTAGTATTTAGTCCATCGGTAGCAACATCCGGATAGCGTTCGTTTTCTAGAAAAAAAAGTTCCAATGCTCGTTGTATTTGCGCAATATGTTGTATTCGCGATGTATCGCGAGCTTTTTTACGAGCACCGTTGAGATTTGCCAAAACAACACTTGCCAGTGTACCTATTATTGCTATCACCACCAAAAGCTCTATTAAAGTAAACCCCCCCACCTTTGCAAAAAAGGTGTGCGGGGTAAAACTTTTGTGTCTATAATATCGTTTTAGAGTCATATAAAACAATTTTTAATAAGTTATCATTAAATACACATTATATATAAAAAGGACAATTATTATTATAACAAAAATTTTGTTTGCCTGCTTTTGATCTTTTATCCATCCTCCCGATAATTTTATGAGAAATTTTCCCAAGAAAGTCGTTTTCTTTTTTTGCAGCGCGACGCGCATATTTTTTCTAATAGCTTGTTCTTCTTCAAATCTAATTTTTGACATGATGATTAAAATCCCATTTCTCGACATCTAGTACAACGATTCC
>CAYPRS010000092.1:0-3286 GCA_964413235.1 uncultured Candidatus Saccharibacteria bacterium
GTATACAGAGAATATATCACTAACACTGCACTGAGGTAATACTAGGAACGACCTAGTATTATTTCTTCCATTTTTTAAAAAAACGAAACAAGTGCATTGACTTGTTTCATTAACTGTTTTTAGAATCATGTTGATCCTTTTTCAAATTTTTCTTTGAAATAATGTTCAAAGAAGGAGTCAGACCAATTTCTTTCTTTTTGGTCAATTATGTCGTTAATTTCTTTCATTTCCACCTCTTAAGAGAGTTATCGCCTCTTGGCTATTTAAGCTTTGAACGATTACTTCTCCCGTATGTAGATTCACAATATCCCAGTTGCCGTTTTGGCTTTCTATTGATAAAACCATTTGATCATCTCCTGGTTTTCATTATATCATAAGGTATTTCTCTTTCAATCCTATAAATTTTTGTAACTAAAATCCAAACGTTAGAAACCCTTAGCTAATAACTAGGGGGTTCTAATATGCGTACTTTGTCATTTAAACAAATACCAAGATAAAATATAATGGGTATTAAACCTTTGAGCTTGCCTTACATGTCCTGTCCACTCATTTGAAAGATTTATCTTGAAAATTTTACCGCACATCTATTTCCAAAACGGGCGGGGTTTGTACATCAACAACTGTGAATTTATACCTTCCCAAAAGCTGCTCACGCTCGGTCATTACATCAACTCGCCAACGACTGGAGAAAATATTTTCTTTTATTGTATATCCCCTGTATCCCCCGTCTTGCCCACCGACAATTGAGTATCCTTTCTTAAAACTCTCTATCCATTTTCCCTTGTCTTCATCAAAATACTGCCAGCTGTGGAATATCTTTGTGTCCAGATTGGTCGGTGAAAAAACGGCGCTGTAAAAATATACCGGCTCGCCCGCCGCACGATTAAATTCATGCTTATATTTTTTGTAAAACTCGTACCATTTCTGCTGTTCATACTTCACTATATAGTCTCCATTTGCGCGTTCTACGGAATGATACACTCCCGCGTCTTTTAATGAGAGTGGTATCGGCGGAATAATGTTTGTAAAATAAAAAATATTGATAATAACATATATACCGCCGATGCTTCCGATCAGGATGTTGTGCCCTTTGCTGACAAGTTTCGGCATTGTACACGAAATTAAAAATACAAATAGCGCGATAAATATTAAGCTTATGAGTCCGCTTAAAAGAAAAACTTTCGCACCGAGCGCGCCTAAAAGTATGGGAATGTAAAAAATACTAAAAGAAAAAAGAGCAACAAAAAAAATGCTTATTTGAAAATCAAAACGTAAATAGCGCTTTTTGAAAAATTCATTTCCGATAAGTAACCCGAGAAGTAAAAGCAGAAAAGGCCAGCTCTCGACAAGAGTGGCACTTCTGGAATAGAAAATAAAAAAACCGCTAAAGAGCCCGCCAAAAGCGTACTGTATTACATATGGAGCAAGGCACGAAACACGACCCACAAATTTGCCTCGCAGTCGTCCACTTTCATAAAGATTTACAACAACTATTCCGATTCCGGCGAGAGTAATATAAGAAAGAAGTATCAGATTATTAAACCAAAGGTCAATGCGGGTTAACGTAAAATTATCAACAATGAAACCAAAAAGGAGCGCTGCCGGAAACAGATAGCGCTCATGTTTTGTATATAAAACTTTAATTTTTTCTTGCGAGAAAAATGCTCTCATTATTTTCTACTTGTTTTGAAACACAACATCCTCGGGAAGCTCAAAAACAGAGGGGTCAACATTCCACGGTTGACATGAATATTCAACATCCGGTTTGTTAGAAATTCTCTTATTATATCTATCTATCACTTGATTCGCAGAACTTGAATTTTCAGTAATTTTTGTTTTAGTATTGTCTTTATCCGGTAAGCCCCAAGAATAAGTGTATCCTCCTTTTTGAATAACGTGTGTTTCTACCGAACCCTTCTCAGCGTGGGTTGTAATAAAATCACCGCGCATGTATTTATTTTTTGTAATATACAAAACTCCATTCATCGTTTGATCGTCTTCTGTATATTCAAATGTACAAGTAAGGTCTCTACTTAAACTAAAAAGACTGGTTGCTGTTCCGGTTATAACATTGCCGTTTCCTAATGTATTATCAGATGCGACAAGATACCCGCCGATAACGATAATTACTAAAAATGTTCCTATAAAAATTTTTTTCATACTGTCCATATTACTTAGCATAAATTAATTATTATATATCTATAATACCATAAAAAAATAATAACTCGTCAAGAATCCAGTAGATGCAATCAGATATTATTCAATCTTGCTCTTTTTTTCAAGAATTTCCTTAATATCTTCCGCTTGCTGTATCGCGTCTGTTTGTTGTTCAAAAAGCGTTTTACTCTCCTCTGTTTCTTCATTAACCACCTTAGGTGAGAAATATATTTTTGAAAAAACAATCACAATTATAGCTACTGCGAGAATTAAAATAATAAGGGTAAAACCGTTCTGCTTTTTCATATATAAATTATAGTATAATTTTAAACTTTTTCCTTTTCCCATCTTAATCCAAGAAGTCATCTTCTGATAACAAACAGCTAACTTTTTGCTAGTCATTTGTTTGTTATTATTGGGTGCCTACTCGGATTTGAACCGGGACTGAAGACTCCACAGGTCTCCGTGCTAACCATTACACCATAGGCACCATGATGATACAAAGCGACACAATGTCGCTTGTGTTATATTTTTACCATAGTTTACTTGGGGATTCAACCTCCAAGTAAAGTAAAATAAATCTTAATTTAACGAAATTATTTATCCCAAGTAAAATCGTTGCCAAAATGACCGTATTGCGCGGTTTGGTAAAATTGCGGCTTGCGCAGATCGAGATATTCAATAATGGCTTGCGGACGAAGATCATATCCTTTTATTTTTTCCTCTTTTCCGTCAACAAACACGGTTGTTGCAAGCGGTTCAGGATGTCCGATAGCATATGCAATTTTTACTATGGCTTCTTTTGCTCCCGCTTTTATATGATCCACGGCGATCTTGCGCGCCATGTACGCGGCGCTTCTATCCACCTTTGTCGCGTCTTTACCTGAGAAGGCTCCACCCCCAACCGAAACGCGCGGACCATACGCGTCCACCACTATCTTTCTTCCGGTAAGTCCGGCATCCGCGGCAAACCCGCCTATCTTCCATTTGCCGTTTGGATTTTTCATCCAGACTTTTTTAATATCGCCGTCAATGTACGAAGCTATTTCTTTTTTAAAAACTTCGTCTAATTTAACATCGCTTAAATCCCCGCTCTCGCATAAAGAAGTAATAACGTTAATCACCTTAC
>CAYPRS010000093.1:0-1545 GCA_964413235.1 uncultured Candidatus Saccharibacteria bacterium
AAAGGTGTCAGACACCTTTGTTTTATTTAAAATGTGGCATAATGTTGTTGTATGATAAAAGAAACTGCTGAAAAATTATTTAAAGGAGAAAAACAAAAGGCTCTATCTGCGATGCCAATCTTTGTATTGCCGGAAAAT
Organism: uncultured Candidatus Saccharibacteria bacterium; assembly: GCA_964413235.1. Taxonomy (GTDB): domain Bacteria; phylum Patescibacteriota; class Minisyncoccia; order Phycocordibacterales; family JAGLOS01; genus JAGLOS01. The sequence goes on from CAYPRS010000093.1 coordinate 139, forward strand.
GCGGCAGGATTGATAACCTGTATTTTTCTTTTCTTGATCGTAGCCTCTTTGATCTATCTTTTGGAAAAGATCTGGATGCGGTCTTTTGTATTTAAAACAGTTGAAGCGAAAAAAATACAAAGAATTCTTATGTGGGAATTTGGAACAGTAATATCAATTATCGGAGTATTTTTTTTAAAGCAATATTGTGTAGTACTGCCACTTCTATTCCTTCTCGCATTTCTAATAATGTGGTATCTGATCCGCGTTGTTAATAAATAGAAAAAGGTGTCAGACACCTTTGTTTTATTTAAAATGTGGCATAATGTTGTTGTATGAAAAAGTAAAAGTTACAGAAGCTCAGCTTCTGTAAATACTGAATAAATGTAACTTGGAAGCCTTGCTTCCAAGTTGGAAAGACAGAAATGTCTTTTATAAATATAGAGATGAAAAAGGCGGTAGAATACAATTATCTAAAGGACAAGAACAACTTGTTTAAATGTCCTTTAAATTTTCTAAAGGACATCCAAAAATCTGCTTGACATTTTATCTTGAAGATATAGATTATGCTTATGTTACAACGTTTTTTACTTAAACAGGCTCTTAAAACAGTTTTATATTTTTGCGCTCTCGTTGCGGGATTTTTTTTGTTTATACCGAATACTTTTGCCGCAGATGTAGCGAGCGATTCTCATAAAGAATGCAATTATCTAGAATCTTATCTTTCTGTTTATAGAAATAACGACATTGACCAGATGCTCAAATTGCAAACTTTTCTGAAAGAGCAAGAAGGTTTTGATGTTAAATTAAGTGGAGTGTTTGATTCTTCCACTATAATTGCGGTGCGCGAATTTCAAATTAGATACAGTGAAGATATTTTGGTACCGTGGGGCTTAAAAAGTCCGACCGGAAACGTCTCAATTACCACCAGACATAAGATCAACGACCTGTCCTGTGGAATTATCACATCTCTTTCAGAGACGGAAAAAGAAATAATACAAAGCTATGATATCCCAGATATAAAAACTGAGATTGATACTGAGACAACTGATACGGTTGATGTTGATATAATGGATGCAAATATTCACGATGTAACAAAGACCGATATCTCCGAAGATGTTTTTAAAAAAGAAACATCTAAAAGTAAAACCAACATCATAGATCCAATAATTACGATTGAATCGTTGCCTGAATATCTTGCTTCCGCTGATGCCGAGGTCAAGTCTAATGAGTCGTCTAATTCAACTACTTCTTCCGGTACGTTACAAAGCAATTTAGCAAAGACCGGCGGAATAGTCGGAATTCCGGTTGGATTTATCAGCCAGTTTTCTTTACCCATCCTGATCGCACTAACCGCGCTTATTTTGGCACAACTATACTTTTTTTGGCAAGTTCCAATTGCATACAAATTACGGTGGGTGACAAAAA
>CAYPRS010000093.1:1645-3268 GCA_964413235.1 uncultured Candidatus Saccharibacteria bacterium
ACCTTGGGAACACTAAAGTTTTTATAGGGAAAGATTTCCGTCTGCCACAAGCACAGTTTCTTTAAGTCCTTTTGTTTTTAAGCTGGTTATTGTTCTAAAATACGCCGCCACAGCTATCATTAAAGCATTGTCGGTTGAAAGGGTTTGTGAGGGAACATGAAATTTAACATCTGACAATTGTTTTTTAATCGTATTTTTAAATTGCGTTCTAACACGTTTGTTTGCCGATACTCCACCTCCGATAAGAATAGTTTTTGCTTTATATTTTTTGGCTGCCTCCAATGTTTTTTTAAGAAGAACTTCAACTACTGCATTTTCAAACTCGTTGGCGATCTCAGCTTTCATCTTTTGAGTCAGGCGTGGTATTTTTTTGATGGTGTAGAGAACAGCCGTTTTCAGACCGGAAAATGAAAAATCAAAATCGTCGGAATGAAGCATAGGACGGGGAAGAGAAAATCGTGAGGATCCATCTGGGACTGACTCGGCAAGTCTGGAAATATGCGGTCCACCCGGATAAGGCATTTTTAGCATCCGTGCCACTTTATCAAACGCTTCACCAACCGCGTCATCGCGAGTTTTCCCAAGAATTTTATATTTTAACCAAGTTTTCATAAGAACAAGTTCGGTATGTCCGCCGGAGATAAGAAGAGCAAGAACAGGAAAGTTTATTTTTGGAATGGATATTTCGTCTTTTTTTTGTGAAGTATCCAACAAAGCGGCTACGATATGCCCCTCCATATGGTTGATGGGAACAAGAGGGATATTCCAAGCGTATGAAAGCGCTTTGGCAAAATTTATTCCCACCCAAAGCGCGGGTTCAAGCCCGGGTCCTTCGGTAACGGCGATGACATCTATTTTTGGTTTTTTGGCGGTTTTTATAAAAACGAGAAATTGTTCAAGAAGCTCATGTTCTCGCGAAAGCGTTTCTTTGTAAAAATCGGCGTCTTTTTCTGAAAGAAGTAACTTTTTTCGTTGATCTGACATTTTTGCTTCTTTCAGTGCAAGTTTTAAAAGAGGAACCAAGCTCTTGCTATGTTCCCGTTTAGCCACATTTGGAAAAACCCCGCCGTATTTTGCGTGAATTGAAGCCTGTGAAAACAGCTGATTGCTCAAAACCTTAAATTTTGGCGTACTGAAACCCCCACGAGCATTTATAATACTGATCGCCGTTTCATCGCAAGATGTTTCTATGGCTAGAATTTTCATATTGTGCAGTATAGCATACTTAACTAAATCTTCATTTTAGATCTTAAATCTTTGTTTTTTGTGGTTTTATAATAAATAAAGAGTAATATTATCCAGCAAATACTGACAAATGCCAAATTTTCGTCGGAAAAATATCGAGCGGTGAATGATAATTTTTCATAAGGGTAAAATGGATAAAAGATTTTTACCGCCCCTTCGCAGTGCGTTAGAATGTCAACAAGTATATGCAATCCTCCGCCAACCAGAGGAATCCAAAAATATTTTTTCTTTAGCATGAGTAATCCTAAAGAAATAACAAAATATGGTGTTAAACTATGCGAAAAAAGATAAATGGGCAGACCTTCGTTATAAAGAAATTTATTAAACCCGCTTAAATTATTTAATTTTCCCAAATAAGTGAAATAGATCAAGGAGATT
>CAYPRS010000094.1:0-3076 GCA_964413235.1 uncultured Candidatus Saccharibacteria bacterium
AATGTAACCGGCGTTCTCCACATCGGACACGCGATGGTACTTACCATTGAAGATATTATGGTTAGATTTGAGCGTATGCGCGGGAAAAAAACATTATGGCTGCCCGGTACCGACCATGCCGCCATCGCCACTCAATCCAAAGTTGAAAAAGAACTGGTAAAAAAAGAAAAAAAGAACCGGCACGATCTGGGACGGGAAGAATTTTTGAAACGTGTTGAACGGTTCGCGCAGGACAGCCACGATACTATCGTAGGACAAGTCAAAAAAATGGGCGCGTCTGTTGATTGGACTCGTGAAGCTTTTACATTGGACGAGGCTCGCGGACTCGCGGTACGCACTGCGTTTAAAAGAATGTACGATGATGGGCTTATTTATCGTGACTATCGTGTTATCAACTGGGACCCCAAAGGGCAGACTACAATATCCGATGACGAAATTGTCTATGAAGAGCGAAAAGCAAATGTTTACACGTTTAAATATTCAAAAGACTTCCCTATTTCCATCGCCACCACTCGTCCGGAAACAAAAGTCGGCGATACCGCAGTAGCTGTCCACCCTGACGATGAGCGCTACAAAAAATACATTGGTAAAGAGTACGATGTGGAATTTTGCGGTGTACCGCTTCATATTAAAATTATCGGGGATAGTGAAGTTGATCCGGAATATGGCACCGGCGCGGTTGGTGTTACTCCGGCACACAGCATGATTGACTTTGAAATGTCCAAACGCCACGATCTCCCGATGGTTCAAGTCATCAATGAATATGCTCAAATGATAGTTGATACGCCGGAGCTGAAAGACAAAAAAGCAAAAGTTGCGCGGGAAATTATTGTTGAATGGCTTAAAAAAGAGGGTCTTCTGGAAAAAACGGAAGAAATAGACCAGAATATTTCTACCGCCGAGAGAACCGGCTGTGTTATTGAACCGCTTCCCAAATTGCAGTGGTTCATTGATGTTGAAAAAGAATTTATTTTACCAAGATCAAATATTGGAGGAATTAAAGACGGTGAAAAAGTAACGTTGAAACAACTCATGCAGACCGTGGTAAAAAACGATCAGATCAAGATCCTTCCTGAACGTTTTGAAAAAATATATTTTAATTGGATAGACAATCTCCGCCCGTGGTGTATTTCCCGCCAGATTTGGTATGGTCATCGTATTCCGGTTTGGTATCGGACAGATAATTCCGGAAAAGAAGAAATTTATTGTGGTGTTGAAGCTCCTGAAGAAAGCGAGTGGCAACAAGACCCTGACACACTAGACACATGGTTTTCTTCCGGAATTTGGACATTTTCCACTCTTGGTTGGCCGGAGGAAACGGAAGATTTTAAAACATATCACCCTACAAATGTTCTTGAAACAGGTTACGATATTATATTTTTCTGGGTAGCGCGAATGGTCCTTATGACCACCTATCTTCTTGGAGATATTCCTTTTCAGTCTGTTTATCTTCAAGGACTCGTGCGAGACGGAAAAGGACGAAAGATCAGTAAATCACTCGGGAATAATATTGACCCGATCATCCTCGCCGAACAATACGGGACCGACGCTCTCCGGATGTCGTTTATTGTTGGCGCTCCACCGGGAAATGATACCAATCTTTCCGAAGAAAAGATCCGCGCTTACAAAAAATTCGCCAATAAGATCTGGAATGCTTCGCGATTTGTTGTGTCTGGTCTTGAAGGCTTTGACAGTAATGAAATGCCGAAGCTCGTGGAGAAAGACATCAAAATATTACAAGAACTTGATGAACTTACCAAAGATGTTACAGAAGACCTTGAGAACTTCAGGCTTTATCTAGCAGCGGAAAAACTGTATCACTATTTTTGGCACACGTTTGCTGATATAATTATTGAGGAGAGTAAACCACGACTAGAAAGTAATAATGAAACTGATAAAATATCTTGCCAGTGGATGCTTTATACCGTACTTACAACTAATTTAAAACTTCTTCATCCTTTTATGCCTTTTATCACTGAAGAGGTTTGGAATAATATTACGGGGGACGAAAAATCTCTTTTGATGGTTGAAAAATGGCCTATTTGTTCAGATAATCCCGCAGACGCTGAAAGCTCTGGCGTGGCAAAGCCCGCCGCAGCTGACACAGATCAAAACAAATAAAGTTTTTAATACCCAAGATAAAAACATATGATTCCAAACATTTTTGCCATTACCGGAGTAGCAACCCTTGTTCTCTACTGGTGGGGATTGTATGAACAATTTCCCGCCGATGTTCTTATTAAACTTGATGTAAAAGTAGTATTGTTCGCGCTTGTCGGTGGTATTTTACCGGCACTGTTGTGGTTGTGGTTTTGGCTCAAAGAAGACGCAAAAAATCCGGAACCAAATCATCTTATCTTGCTTGCGTTTCTGGGGGGTATGATCGCCGTGCCATTTACGATCCCTTTTGAACAAGCAGTCCTTACTTTTGCAAAAACCGAATTTACCGTGATTGTTTTATGGTCATTTATTGAAGAAGTGATCAAATACACCGCGGTTTACCTTATCGCTCTAAATAGTAAATTTTGCGATGAGCCAATTGATATGCTTATTTATCTTATTACTGGGGCTCTTGGTTTTGCGGCGCTTGAAAATTCACTCTATCTTATGAACAGCATAGTAGATGGTGGTATAATTGCCGGAGCACTCAATACACATTTGCGTTTCTTGGGAGCAACTCTTTTGCATGTTGTATCATCAAGCGCAATCGGCATCGCGTTAGCCTTTTCTTTTTACCAAAAAAAGAAGCGCACGCTATATCTTATTTTGGGGATTATCGCCGCCACGGTATTGCATGCTGTCTTTAATTTATTTATAATTGGAATACAGGATGTTCTGGAAACGCTCGTTGTGTTTTCATATTATTGGTTCATAGTTATAGTTTTAATTTTCATTTTTGAACGAATCAAATTATTAAAAAGAGCTATACCGATAAATACAAACCGTTTTAAATAACTTCACGATTATTAATATTTTATTAACATACGTATCATTATGTACGAAAAAGACAAAAGATCATTTTTTGAAAAACTAACAGGTACTATAAATATTGAGGAGGAAGAAAAGAAAAACACTT
>CAYPRS010000095.1:0-3045 GCA_964413235.1 uncultured Candidatus Saccharibacteria bacterium
AATTTAATCCGGCGCAATATCTTCATAACCGCGTCTTCTGGAAAATTGTCCGAATGTTATTAGTTTCCATAATTTATTCATAAAAACGAGCGTGTGTTTTTAATCCACCGCTTACAATAAACAAAATAGAAGTTGTTATAGTAAATATTATAGGAATACTCATAAGTTGTTCGCGCGGTATTCCGTAGAGCATATCAAGTAATATTCCTACAAATATACATTCATAATAACGTTGAAATATTATTACTCCGACAAAACATAAAAAAAGTATGTACCACCAGCTGACAAATAAAATTCCAACAAGAACAACGCTGTCGTATATTATTCTAAAGACAATTCCTTTATTCATATGATTCGTGTAATTCATGTGTTCGGGGAATTATATCTACAAAACGAAGCGAAAAAAGGCTTATTGGTGATCTAAATAAGATTCTTTCAAAAACATCATTTGGATCTGAATTAATATATTCAATTGTTCCCAGTACCCGAGGATAAAGATCGGGAGTATATATAAAATCTCCAACAAAAACATCAACATTGCGAGGAAGTTCTATTTCAAAATTCCCGCCACCGAGACCCTGGGCTTCTGCTCCAATCGCTTCATCTCCTATGAACACAGCGGTTTTCTCGCCGGAAGATGAATACAGTCGCACCTTGGAAGAGTCTTTGTAAACTTCGGCAATTTCTCCTAATACTACATTTTCAACCAAGATATAATCTCCTTTAGACACTTTATTGTTTTTACCAACACCAACGATAAGAGTATCGTACGGAGTAACATCTGGTTTTGCCAGCACAACAGCAAATATCCGCTCTGGCTCTTTTTCGTATATCCCCAAACTTTTCTTTAAAATAATATTTTCGTGGTATAAAAAACTTCTATCCGCAAGACGAGCGCTCATTGCTTCCAATTGTCCTTTTAATTCTTTGTTCTCAATATACAATTCACGTCGGGAGGAAAAATAACTTAAAGAAGGACTTATCCATTCTTGTGTTTTTATGCCAAGTTTCCAAACCGGTTGTGCCACGCGATGAAAATAGCCGGCAAAAGAAGAAGAAAGCGGACTCATAAATAATACATAGGCAAGACAAACAACCAAGACAAAAAAAGTTGTTCTTTTAATATTTTTTTTTCTTCTATCTTGGTGCAGCATCATCATCGTAATTGACTAGAATTTCTCTATATACATCAAGGTTTTCAAGAACAATACCCGTACCGCGAACAACAGCCGAAAGCGGCTCCGACGCTATATGAACCGGAATTTTGAGAATTTCTGATATAAGAGAATCAAGACCTTTAATAAGAGCACCGCCACCAACAATAATAATACCTCGTTTCATGACATCGGAAAGAATTTCCGGCGGCGTGGTTTCCAATACTTCTTTTATGGCATCTATTAAAGTGCTGATGGACGGACCGATCGCTTCACGGATGTCAGCATCGGTTATCATTACTTCGCGTGGAAGACCTGTAACCAAGTCTCTTCCACGAACAGGAGCTTCTACTGGTTCATCTCTTTCGGATATCGTGCCTATCTTAATCTTAATGTCTTCCGCGGTCCTCTCTCCCACTAAAATTTTAAATTCATCGCGTATATAAGAAATTATATCTTGATTAAATTTATCTCCGGCAACTGTTAAATTTTTTGAATTTACAATACCGCCAAGAGATATAACGGCAATATCTGTTGTGCCACCGCCGATATCAATTATCATACTACCGACGGGATCTTGTACAGGAAGACTGATACCGATCGCGGCAGCCATAGGTTCTTCTATTATGTAAACTTCACGAGCTCCGGCATTTTTTGACGCGTCAACCACCGCACGAGTTTCAACATTTGTTACTCCACTTGGTACGCCAACCAACACGCGAGGACGTCCAAATTTGCGTGATATCTTTCGAGAATTATTAATAAGATGCATAAGCATTTCTTCGGTAACTTCAAAATCTGAGACGACACCATCTACTAACGGACGCACCGCGTTTACATGTCCGGGAGTACGTCCCAACATTTTCTTGGCGTCAGTACCCACAGCGACGACACGCCCTGTTTTTTTATTTATCGCCACCACGGAAGGTTCGTTGATAATGATCCCGTGCTCGCATAAATACACCAAAGTATTTGCCGTACCTAGGTCAATTCCGATATCTCCTGAAAATAAACTGCGAATTTTTTTAAACATGGATAGAAAATATTAAAAATTATACTTCTTATTCTTCAATGAATTCCATTAATACTTGCGCGGAAATTATACAACTTTCGGTTTCATTGCGCCTCTTCACTTCAACCCCGCCGGCTTCCAAACTCTTGGGGCTGACCACTACCCTGATAGGGATTCCTATCAGATCGGAATCCGCGAATTTCTCTCCTGTCCGCACCTCTCTGTCATCCATCAAAACTTCAACGCCGTTTTCCGTAAGCGCGTTATATATTTTAAGTGCTTCTCCATCTTGATCCAGATTTATAAGATGCACATCAAACGGCGCAACGCTCTTTGGCCAAATAATCCCCTTTTCATCATTAAAAACTTCAACAATCGTTCCCATAAGACGTGAAATACCAATCCCGTATGAGCCCATATATACATTCTTTTCATCTCCATTCTCGTCTTTATAGGTAAGTCCCAAAGCTTTAGAATATTTTTCTCCCAGCGTATAGATATCTCCTACCTCGGTAGATTTCGCAACTTTTAAATTCAATTCATCCTTATTTAATCCAAAATCCTCAAAAATTTCTTCTGAATAATCATCTTTGTTTATAGCAATCTTTTTATTTTCATCATATGCAGTAAGATCTTCAGGGTAATCGTTATCAAGTTCAAGCTCTGTGAAATCAGTATCACTTAAATTTATTATAACTACTTGATCATTCAGGTTAACTTCAGCATCATAACATTCACCTGTACTATGGTTGCATGCCCTTGCATCATATTCCTGAGCATTTACTGGATAACAGTAAATTAATAGTATTATTATGCTGTATAAAAAACTTTTTAACATAATATATTATCTCTAACTTATGATCTACTAAACTTTTTGCT
>CAYPRS010000096.1:0-3041 GCA_964413235.1 uncultured Candidatus Saccharibacteria bacterium
GTTTTCTAAAAGGAGACGGAAGTTCAAGTGTCCTAAGATTTTTTAAGCTTAATTCCATGTCTTCTTTTTTCATGTGTGACCGTTTTACACCTTTCTGCTTCAAAACTTCAAAAAGAATAAGTTTCTGCGTTTTCTTTTTACTCTTGATATAAGGAATTTTTACTGTTATTTGGCTTTTATCCATGATTCTAAAAACGCGGTGCGTTTTTTTTCCGTCTTTATAGCCATAAACAGTTAAAACTTTTTTTACAGCCATCTTTCTTTTTCCTTTCCAAGATCATGTTTTTAAATTCAAAAGTTCCCAAACTTTTGAACTAATTATTCATAATCTCAATTTAATTTATTATCAAAGAACTATAAAATTTATAGTCTATACTATGGAATAATATAATTTGGTAAAAATGTCAAGGATTTTGAAAAAAAATGATAATAATTTACTGTTTCAAAAACCCTTGACATTTTTATCATTTTATGTCAAAATTCTTGGAAATTGCTAAAACAACGATAATTGTAAATTATAAAATAAATTTCGTTTTGGGCGCCAAAGTCAGGAGCGCTTTGGCTTTAAAAGTATCAATTTATGAAACAATTCAATAATATCGTTTTTACTTTAATAGCCCTCCCTTTCCCTTTTATTACTGCTAATGTGGATATATTTCCAGTAATAACGGCTATTTTCCACCAAGATGAGGCGGAAGAGGTTACTGTTACTATAAAAAATAGTGCGGAGAAAGAAGAAATATTGTGGTTGGCGCGAGTAATTTTCTCTGAAACAAAAGATGTGGAGGAAATGGAGCAAATTGCTTGGGTGGTACGAAACCGTGTTGAAAATGGACGTTGGGGATCTTCTTACAAAGAAGTTGTCCTGAGCCCGAGTCAATTTTCCGGTCTTGATTCATGGGATACTCAATATCACATTAACATAAATCTTGAATACGATACCAATAACTCAATTTGGCGAAAAGCACTTACTATTGCCGAGGAAGTTTATAATGCCGATAATGATGACAGAATATTGAGCAACTCAGTTCAACATTTCTATTCTCCTCACGTTGTAAAAACACCGTCTTGGGCGGAAAATAAAAAGCCCGTTCTTATTACATATAACAACGTCGGTAAACAGACTTTCAAATTTTACGCGGGAGTAAAATAAGAATTAATCCTTCTCAATTCTTTCTTTTTTCTTTTCTAGAAAGAAGACAGCGAACAATGTCGTCAGTGGCATTGCAAAAAGAAGCCCAAAACTTCCACCTATTGTTCGTACCAATTCTGTTGCAAATATTTCCCGACTTACTATTACTTCAAAAGGCGCCGATGACATTGAAAATAGCAAGAGAAGAGGAAGAGATGCTCCGGTATAAGCAAGAGCAAGTGTGTTTATTGATGCGCCCATATGATCTTTACCGATACGAAGAGAACGCGTAAAAATTTGTTTTTTACTAAGATGTTTTCCCGCCTCTGATATTTCTTGCACGGCAGATGCCTGTGTTATGGCAATATCATCAAGTACCCCGATCATTCCGATAATGATCGCGCCGAGCAGTAATCCTCTCATATTAAGTATTCCGGAAGTACCAATATTCAGAAACACCGCTTCATCAGAGAAAAAGCCCGACAGATTTGTAAATAAAACCGCATAGTATGCTATAAATGCTGTCAGTAGAACAGATACTGAGGTACCCAAAAATGCCGCAGTTGTCTTACGATTGAACCCGTGCGTTACATACATGACAATAAATAGGATAATAACGGCAAAAAATATACTGGTAAGAAGTGGCGATGCCCCCGTCAAAAGTCGCGGGAGAAGAAAATAAACAATGATCATAAAGCTTCCCAAAAGAGAAAGGAGGGCGCGTATTCCATGCTTGCCGGTAAACAAAAAGTAAACAACCACAAATAATCCTATAAAAAAAAGTAATCCTTGCACGCGGTTAGTTTCTTTAAAAGTATAAAATTCCACGCCGTCAACCCCGATGGTCTGATTGAGAAAAATTTTATCGCCTTCCTTGAGTATTATAAAATCATTTTGTAGTTCAACAATCGCACCTTTTCTCTTCCCTTCTAAAATCTCAACTTTCAATATCTGAACAGTTTGTTCAATATCAGGACCCGGAAGAAACTCCGTTTTCTGACTCACGATCTCTTTTACCTCACCTTTTAATATTACCGGTTGTTGGTATGCTTCTTGCACTCGGTCCGTCTCCCCCAAAAAATCACTCTGTTCACTCGGGGCACGCGCTGATAGCTCATCTTCCGGCAGGTCAGGCTCCAGCGCCGCAAAGCCCTCTTCCGCCAGAGGCTTTGGCGTAGCGAAGCCCGCCGACGCTAAAAGCTCTGGCGCGGCAAAGGAAGACGATGCAAAAAAGAGCTGGCCGAACAAAGAGAGTAATATACAAAAAAATTTTTGTTTTCTAGACATATGTTAAAAAGGTATTTATTAATTTCTCGTCAATTGGGTTAACGAGGAACTATTATACTATAACACAAAATAATGTTAAGATTGAAAATATGAAAATTAGAATAGAGTGGAACAACGTGATAATTGCGGAAAGCGAAAATTTTAAAATAGTTGATGAAAATTATTATTTTCCACCGTATTCTGTACAACAAAAATACTTAAAAAAGAATGGGGATCAACATATCTCTCGTTGGAAAGGGGTTGCTGATTGTTATGATATTATTGTTGATAATAAAAAAAACAGAAATGCGGCTCGGGTCTATCCACAACCAGAGGAAGAATTGGAAGAAATTGAAGGATATTTTTCATTTCGGGATAAAGCTGAAATAGTTAAAGAGAAAAATACGCCCGCCGCCGGTATGGCCACCCGCTTGACCTAGAAGAAAATTGAAAATGAGAAAAATTTCTAAAAAATTTGACAATGCGCAATTGAATAAAGAAAAATTGTGGCTTTTGGAAGAAAAATATCATGGAGAAAAAACCAATGCTTTTTTTTCGGATGTTACGCGGCTGGAAAAAGGAGAGCCTATTGATTATGTAATAGGTTTTACACAATTTCTTGGCTGTCATATTGATCTGTCCC
>CAYPRS010000097.1:0-2922 GCA_964413235.1 uncultured Candidatus Saccharibacteria bacterium
CACATTTTAAATAAAACAAAGGTGTCAGACACCTTTGTTTTATTTAAAATGTGGTGTAATGTTATGTTTTATGTAAGGTCTGAGCAAAACTCGTCCTTGCTTACTTGTTTATTATTTGGAAGCAATACTTCCAAGCTTCTAAGTAACACTAAAAAACGAAAAAAGTCAAAATGAATGAGAATCACTGGCGTTAGTCAGTGATTTATAGGATTAACGAGGTAATGAACGAGGTTGAACCTCGTTCATTACCTCGTTAATTAAAAAAGGATCCGAAAGACTTCCGGGTTCAGAGTTTAATCTAAGCAAGTTAATATATCTATTACGATATAAATTGTTTATTATGATAATTAAAAAAAGAAAAACTTCGCAAAACATCTTTAATCAACCATGATGTTAACAATATAGATCCGAGAAAAATTATCTGTACTAAAATATCCGTGTGTGTTAAAGCGTTCATAATGAAACTGAGTGAAGCACCAATATTAGTAGAAGAAACATGCATATTATTGATAACATTCGGCACTGACACCAAAACATTTCCAGCCACAATAAACACTGCTAAAATTACACTTTTTAGTACGACAGGACGAAAAACTCTCTTCACAACCGAAATAATATATACGCGACGCATAATTCGTTTTTTAAGTTGTATGTTTGCGACACTCATACTTTTATATACTCTTTATAAAACAAAAAAGTTACTAGAACCTGACACCAATCTTAGCCCTGTTTATGCAATAGGTCTATTTTTTTAAACGCTTTCTTAGCGCGATGAACTCGGGTCTTTATGGCACTAATTGATACATTTTCCTGTTCGGCAAGTTCTTTCTGAGGAATACCTTTAATAAAATAATCTTCCAATACCTTTCCTAACGCGTCCGGCATCTTTGAGGTAACAGATAAAATATATTCCGAAAGAGTATATTTATCGTATACAGAATTTTTGTCCGGCAAAATTCCTTCTAATTCCGGATCAAGTTGCAAAAATCTTTCTCTTTTTAACTTGAGCTTCTTACTGTGAGTAAAACAAGTATTAATAAGTATTTTATACCCCCAAGACTTAAAAGAAGCTCCCTCTTGCACTTTAAACTTATCTGCGTGAATAAATATCTTAACAAAAGTTTCTTGAACCACATCTTCGGCATCTTCTTTTTTTCTTAAAATATGGAAAGCTTTCCTTATAAATGCTTTTTGATACCGATCAACGAGAATCTCAAAAACTTGAGGCTTTTTGTGAGCCCAAAAAAGGATCTTTTCATCAGGTAGCGATAAAAAATCGTCAATGGGTTCTTCTTTGTCTGTTAGTAAAAACATTTTTTCTTCTTATTGTTGCTATTGCAACTTTATAATACCATTGTATAAACCTTGTCTGATTATGACAACCTTGTTAAGAAGAAAATTTCTGTTATACTGACAGAATAATTTTAAACTTAGTTAATATTTATAATAATCAAACATTTAAATCATGCTTATACCAACCCCGAAAAATTCGCTATCGCTCATCTCGGGGCAAGAAGTAGTAATAATACGTATTGTAAACCCATTTATTATTTAAAACTAATCAAACATTTAAATCATGCTTATACCAACAGTTATAAACCCCGTAAAGTCGTTGCACTCCCACGGGGCAAGAAAATCACAATTAATCACATCTTTAATTTTATAAAAACTATATGTTAATTCCCACAGTTATAGAAAAATCTCAATTTGGCGAACGCGCGTATGATATTTATTCACGCCTTTTAAAAGAACGTATTATCTTTTTAAGCGGAGGAATTGACGATAACGTAGCAAATACTGTCGTTGCCCAACTTCTTTTTTTAGAATCGGAAGATCCTAAAAAAGATATTTGCCTTTATATTAACTCCCCCGGTGGACACGTTCACGGCGGACTCGCCATATATGACACCATGAATCATATTAAACCTGACGTCTCAACAATTTGTGTGGGAATGGCGGCGTCTATGGGTTCAATAATTCTCTCCTCCGGAGCAAAAGGAAAACGTTTTGTCTTACCAAATGCCGAAGTAATGATCCATCAGCCCATGGGAGGAGCAGAGGGTCAAGCCACTGATATTGAGATATCAGCAAAACATATACTGCAGTCAAAAGACCGTTTGGCTAAAATACTTGCTAAAAATACAGGAAAATCAATGGATCAAATAAGCAAAGACATGGATCGCGACTATTGGTTCACCCCCGAAGAAGCCAAAAAATACGGCATTATTGACAAGATATATAAACCAAAAAATTCGTAAAGGACTACTTTTAAAAAATTAATTTACTAAAACTTACAGGAGCTAAGCTCTTGTAAGTTTTGTTTTATACCTTAACTTCATTATTTCTTAGCTAAATTTTGATGGTCTTTCAAGCCTTCCGCATAATGCTTTTGGATCTCGGCTGATGAAAGAGTTTTTGCGTAAATACGGACGTTGTCAATTTGACCATCAAAACACCTCACCCCAGGTTCAGTTATTCTTAACACCCCAGAAACAGTATCTATTACACCAGGAGTTTCATTGGCAGAATTATCATTTTCTCCATCAAAGTAAGTTTTTTGCTCTCCTGTACTACCATCATAAGTAAAAGCTACGTGAGACCATTTGTCTAAAACTAATCCCTTTGTCCCCCAAAGTCTATAATCATTTCCTCCAACCCTTACAGTAAAACCAATACAATTAAAAGCGTGGGTATCTTCAGAGATGAGATGATAACTTCCCCACCCGGCTTTTGTTAATAGATAAGTCCAATTTGCTTTTCGAGAATTTTGTTTAACCCACATTTCGATAGTAATACTTTCAACGTTCAAATTACTATTATCGTTCATTTCTATATAATCGTCAGCTCCATCAAACTCCATAGCTCTGCCCATGACACCATCAACAGGAATAGCTCCATTGATCACACCATCATTACCAAAAC
>CAYPRS010000098.1:0-2828 GCA_964413235.1 uncultured Candidatus Saccharibacteria bacterium
TATTAGCAATTTTGCTTATATTACAGAGCCGAATTGCTAATATAGCGGTTTGGTTCTTTTAAATTTTAATACACAATTTTATGAACAACTCAAAAAATGAGGTTGTTGAGGAAATAGCAAAAAAATGGTTTCACAAGGAAGGACTAAACATTTTTGTCATTAAGTCAATGATAAAAAAATATGGCGTTGGAAAAGTTGCTTTTGCGGGAATTATTTTTTTGGAAAAACAAAAGGGAAATGTCTATGGAACGACAAAAAAGGCTTTAGAGTTTTTGTTTGAAGAAGCTTTAAAGGGTTATGAAAAAGAACTAGCGGAAGAGTTGCTTAAAATGTATAAAAAAGGAAGTAAAAGTAGTTTATTTCTTTTTGAAATTCTTGAAAGATCAGTTACAGTAAGATCAATGCCTTATTTTGAAAAACTGTCCAAAGAAATGGACAAAAGAACAAGATCTAGTATTCAGGGAGATGGAAAAAAAGAATTTATTAAAGAATGTAAAAGAAAAATTGAAAAACTCATAAAAAAATTCCGCTCGCCAGAACTTCCACTTCCACAACCTCATTAAACACCGGCAAGTTTTTAAACTGGTCGGTGTTTTATTTTACTTCATCAAAAAACCAATTTGGAAACCCTATTTCCAAATTGGTTTTTTGATTGATTCTGTTCCAAAATCTGATATTATATTGGACATATACACCCCATATGTCTAAAGACAGGGGTAATTTTGTATGGCTGTTGAAAATTATGAAAAAAGACAAAGACAAAATTATTATAAAAGGCGCGCGAACGCATAACCTCAAAAATATTAATGTGGAAATGCCACGAAATGAAATGATCGTGATCACGGGGCTTTCCGGTTCCGGAAAATCTTCGCTGGCGTTTGATACGATATTTGCGGAGGGTCAGCGGCGTTATATTGAATCCTTGTCTGCTTACGCACGACAGTTTTTACGCCAAATGCAAAAACCGGATGTTGATGAGATCAGTGGACTTTCTCCGGCAATTTCCATAGATCAAAAAAGTCGTTCTAACAATCCTCGTTCCACAGTAGCAACTATTACGGAAATTTATGATTATCTGCGTGTTTTGTACGCACGTATCGGACGACCGCACTGTCTTGTTTGCGGTCAGGAAATTCAAAAATTATCCAATGAAGAGATTGTTAATTTTATTTTGGATAAAGTTAAAAATACAAAAAAGGGGAGTGGGGACAAAAGCGTTTTGGGAGTCAAGTATAATACTTCCAAAATTAAAATTTTTGCTCCTGTAGTTCGTGGGAGAAAAGGAGAGTATTATCAGATGCTTTATGATCTTCTTGGAAAAGGATATTCTCAAGTGCGGGTTGATGGTAAACTTCACAATCTCCGCGAACAGATCACTCTTACCAAGACAAAAAAACATGATATTGATGTTTTGGTTGATGAATTGTATATTTCGGAATTCAAAGAAGACCCTAAGACAGCAAAAGAACGCTTGGCTGAAGCAGTGGAAAGAGCACTGGACGAAGCAGACGGTTTGGTACGTATAGTGGCGGACGAACCCGCCGACGCTAAAAGCTTTGGCGAGGCAAAGGAAAAAGAAAAAGAAAAGAAAAAAGAAGGAAAAAAAGCAAACAAGAAAAAAATTATCAATGAAGGTTGGATAATATCATCAAAATTTTCTTGCCCACACGACGGATTTTCTTTTCCGGAGATTGAACCACGACTTTTTTCATTCAATTCACCTTATGGCGCGTGTCCCGCCTGCAACGGACTTGGCACAAAATATTTTTTCGGAAAAGAAGTTTGCGATAAATGCCACGGCGCGCGGCTACGTCCTGAAGCTCTCAATGTATTTTTGGGAGGCGGCGGAAAAGATACGGGAAAAAACATTGTTGATGTTACAAAAATGTCTATCAAAGAAGCGAATGACTTTTTCAAAAAACTCAAACTGACAAAAAAGGAGCAGGAAATATCACGAGTGGTGATAAAAGAAATTACAAATCGTCTAAATTTTATGCTGGATGTCGGTATTGAATATCTTACTCTTGACCGTCGTGCCAACACGCTCTCCGGCGGGGAAGCGCAAAGAATTCGTCTTGCTTCTCAGCTCGGCTCGCGACTGGTTGGTGCACTTTATGTACTTGACGAGCCTACTATTGGACTTCATCAGCGCGATAACGACAAATTGATAAAAACATTGCACGACTTGCGTGATATTGGAAACACTATCATTGTGGTAGAGCATGATGAAGATACTATTCTCTCATCCGATCATCTTATTGATATCGGACCGGGCGCCGGAGTGCATGGCGGAGAAGTGATAGTTTCCGGTCCGTTGGAAAAACTTCTGACCAATAAAAAATACAAATCTCTCACTTTGGATTATTTGCGTGGCGACAAAATGATACCTGTTCCGGAAAAGCGGCGCAAGCAAAACAAAGGCGCTTTAAAAATTCGGGGAGGAAAGATATTCAATATTAAAAATTTAAGCGCTGATATTCCATTGGGAAGAATGACAACTATTACAGGAGTTTCCGGATCGGGAAAATCATCTTTGATGTATGAAATTGTTTATAAAAATTTGCAGGCGAGGTTTGATCGGCGCTATCGTTCAAGTGAAGTTTTTAATTGCGCTTCATTTGCCGGCACGGAATATTTAAACCGAGCTGTGCTCATAGACCAATCGCCAATCGGTCGTACTCCCCGCAGTAATCCGGCGACATATACCGGAGCTTTTACTTTTATCAGAGAGCTTTTTGCAGAAACCGCCGAGGCGCGCTTGCGCGGATGGAAGCCTGGACGATTTTCCTTTAATGTCAAAGGCGGACGTTGTGAAGCGTGTCAAGGGA
>CAYPRS010000099.1:0-2747 GCA_964413235.1 uncultured Candidatus Saccharibacteria bacterium
CGGGACAAACCCTAACCGGCGAATATATTCTTATAAATGAACAGAACGTAGCAAAGACATTTTATTCGTCATTTGAAAATTTTGAAGCTCAGGGCGAAACAGGAACTCCAAACTTTGTTGGCGGTAATGAAGGAATGGCAACATGGATTGACTCACCAAGTAAAATAGTTCTTGGTCCGCATGAGACTAAAAAGTTACTGTATTCAATAACCATACCAGCAAATGTTGATCCGGGAGGACATTTTGCCGCAATTTTTTGGGGGACATCAGATCCGAAAGAAAGCGCTGAAGAGGGAGAAGTCTTCGTGGGGGCAAAGCTTGGACTTGTAATACTTCTTCGTGTTTCCGGCGATATTAAAGAGGGTGGCGGTGTGCTGGATTTTAAAATATTGAATGAACAAAGATCAGAGGAGGAAGGATTAGATGAACAAAAATTATTTATAATCCTACCCGTTGATTTTCACTATAGGTTTCAAAATAGTGGTGACGACAGAATAAAACCAAAAGGGACGGTTACCATTAAAAATATGCTTGGTATGACCTCCAGTGTTCTTAACGCTAATATACATGAAGGAAATATTTTGCCCAACAGTATTAGAAAATTTAAACTTTCTTGGAATGGAGCAAATGGTAAAAAAGTGGGACAGCAGGAAATACCTGACGGTTTTATCTCAACGGTAAAATATCAGATGAACCATTTTGCTCTTGGGTATTACACAGCTCATCTTGAATTGACATATGGGGCTGGAGACGAGCTTGAAAGTACCGCAAAAACAAATTTTTTTGTTTTCCCTTGGCAGCTTTTAATTGTTGTTCTGCTGGGTCTTTTTGTTATTATTCTACTTTTGAGATCATATAATAAAATGATCATTAAAAAAGCGCAAAAAATGAACAGTATTTCTTCCAATGATATATCCGGAAACACAGAAACTGATTCTGAAACACAACAGCCCAAAACCGAGTAAATTTTTCAATACGTTATATATTTATGTATAATCGGTCTCATTTTTTCTTCTACATACTGATATTTATTATCGCCACATTCTTTTTTTCTCAAAAGGTGGTCTTTGCCGCTACCACTACGCTAAATATTACGGCAGTAGTTCACGGAGGAGGAGGCGGAGGAGGAAACGGAGGCACGCCACCTGTTATACCTACTGAAGTAAATTTTTCAGGAAAAGCATATCCAAACAGGATAGTAACACTTCTTAAAGACGCTCAGCTTATAGACAAGACAACAGCAAGTTCTGATTCTGATTTTGAAATTGTTGTAACGGGTCTTGTTGGCGGGACATATCTTTTTTCTTTTTATACTGAAGATATATACGAGACTCGCTCGGATCTCGTTACGATGTCCGTTAATGTGATCAATGGGGCTAAAACAACGGTTTCCGGTATTTTCTTGCCGCCGACAATTGAAACGGATAAAAGTATTGTAAAACAAGGCGATGAACTTATTATATTTGGTCAAGCAGTAGGAGACGGTGAAGTGATGATTGAGATCAATTCAGGCACTACGTCTTCTTCCACAACAATGACGACTGATGCAAGCGGTAGCGGTTTATATGAATATAATTTTGACACAACCGAGTTTTCCTTTGGTGACTATACTGTAAAAGCAAAAGCAACCTTTGGCGAGGCTGAAAGTTCATACGGCAAAACCATAGCGTTCTCGGTAGAGGACGAGAATATTTTTAAAGAACCAACCTTTTTTATAGGCGATCTTAATGATGATCGGAGAGTAGATGTCGTGGATTTCTCCATTGCCGCGTTTTGGTATAAACGTCCTCTTAGTGAGGAATTTGCGGAAATTGAAACAGAAAGATTGAATGGAGATGGGAAAATTGATCTCATTGATTTTAGCATAATGGCATATTATTGGACCGGTTAATGATGATCTCAAACACACATATCTTTAGAAAAAAAGGCGGGGCAAATATTTTCATTTTTGTTGCCATATTTTTTATTGTTGCAACGTGTTTATTTGGGTTGTTGAAAATTAAAACAGCGCACGGCGCGAAATACTATTTTGATGTATCTAAAAAAACCGTACAAATTGGAGATTTGCTTGAAGTAATACTTATGCTTGACCCGGAAGAAGAGACAATAAACGCAATAGAGGGAAGTGTTTCTTTTTCCCGTAATTTAATTTTAAAACAAATACGCAGTGGAAATTCGTTGGTCGGACTTTGGGTAGAGACGCCGACCGCGGAAGGGGACCATGTTGTGTTTGCCGGTATTATCCCCGGAGGATATCTTGGCGAACTTAGTCCGAATTGGAATAACGCGCGTCCGGGCAGGGTCTTCAGTATTCTTTTTGAGACCAGAGAGGAAGGGGAAGCATGGATCCAAGTGGATCGAGAATCAACCGTACTGCTTCATGACGGCAAAGGAAGTGAAGCGCATATTACCGTAGAAGATGCAAACGTTGAGGTTCTCAAAGGAAAGGAAATTCCATCTCCTGATGTTATTGATTGGGAGGATGAAGAGATACCCGAGCCGTTTGAGCCCTCCGTAGAACTTTTTTCTGACGGTTTATACTACCTTATTTTTGTTGCCCGCGACAAAGGATCGGGTGTTGCCTATTATGACGTTCGTGAAGGGGAAGGTTCGTTTGTAACAGCGAAAAGCCCGTATCTATTAGAAGAACAACGTCTCGGCGTTCCGATCGTGGTGCGGGCGGTGGATAAAAACGGAAATAAACGGCTTGCTTTTTTATCGCCAGAGGCGCGACCTGTGTGGTATAA
>CAYPRS010000100.1:0-2729 GCA_964413235.1 uncultured Candidatus Saccharibacteria bacterium
TTTACTACCAAAAGGTGATTCTAATTGTCTAGACAGAAAACTACCACAGTATTGTCTATTTGTCCACTTCGTGTATTTAAAACAAAACCCCCGCTTTTATAAATAAAGCGGGGGGTATCTGGATTACTCCAAAATCTAGAATAAGTTTTTCATTATTTTTTTTCCTAGAGAAGTTTTCACAAAAAATGTACAAAACTCTATAATGATTCTTCCCGTGATTGGGTTTACTGCAATCAGCCAAGTAAGCCATTCTCCGTATTTTTTTATTTTCAGAATCTTTTTAATTTCTTTACATTCATGACTTGGATCAACTATTTTTCTAGCAATATCTCTGCCAGAGAGAATCGCAAATTTTATTCCTTCTCCTGTTAATCCCGATGCAAGTCCTGCTGCATCTCCGGCGAGAAAAATATTTCCAAACTCAAATCCTCTGTAATCATAGTTAATTGAAAATCCTTCAAGCTTTAAACCCTCAATGTCGAATTTTTCTTTACACCATATGTCAAAATTGTCTTTTAGATCTTTGGCTGTAAACTTTTTGCTTGCCAACCTTGAATCATAACCGGCTCCAACTGAAATTTTATTTTTTTGAGGAAAGATCCATCCGTATGAGTCTCCAAAAATTTTAGAATCAAAATAAAACTCCATGTCAGGATAACTACCTGGAATCATATACTGAATAGCTGTTAACACTTTTTCGGTTTCAAGTTCTAACTTTTTTCTTACCACAGAAAGACTTCCGTCTGCCCCCACGAGATAATCAAACTTGAATTTTTCTCCAGAAGAGGTTAAGACAAAATTATTTTCTATCTCTTTTACAGATTTGTCAAATAATATCTCAACTCCAAGCTCTATGGCTTCTTTCGCCATTATTTCATGTAATTTCTTCCGGTTCGTCGTAGCTGCTATATATCCTTCTTTTTTCACAGTAACTGATTGCCTTGGAGTGAATATCTTTATTTCAGAAAATTTCCTATCCAGAATCTTTTTAGATAGACCGAGCCTAAGGGGATGTGCGGTAATTCCACCGGCACACACTTTGTAACTTATTTCTTTTTCTCTTTCTAAGATAACAACTTTAATTCTGTTGTTTCTTTTTTTTAGTTCTATTGCAACCGCAAGCCCAGCTGGACCAGCGCCGATTATTATTACTGTTATTTCTGCTTCCTCTTTTTTCTTTTTACTCATATTAATACCTTTCAAGGAACAAGTTAGCATTCAATATTGAAATACTAATTTGCATTAAATAAATTAAATATTTAAATACTACCACTCGTTACCAAGCAGTAATGCTGATGCAGTAATGCTAATTATCTAAGTTGAAACTATCACATGACCTCACACCAGTCAATATTTACATATCTAAAGTATTTTCTTCATTTATCCCAAACATAAAATTTGCCAAGATAAACTTTTTGTAGTACATATACATAGATGAAACTTTTAGTTGTTGAGTCGCCGACAAAAATAAAAACCATTTCCAAATATTTGGATGACCCGTCATTTACGGTCAAAGCAAGTGTTGGACACATTCGAGACTTGCCGAAAAGCAATAAAAAAGCCATTGATATAGATGGCGGTTTTGTGCCGCATTATGAAATTTCAAAAGGAAAAGAGAAAGTTATCGCGGAATTGAAAAAATACGCAAAGAAAGCCGATGAGATCCTGCTCGCTACCGACCCCGACCGTGAAGGAGAAGCAATCGCGTGGCACATTGTACAGACGTTGGATATTGAAGGTGATGCGCGAGTTAAACGCATCGTCTTCAACGAAATTACCAAATCCGCGGTAGAAGAAGCTCTTAAACATCCTCGTACTATTGACCAAGACCTGCGAAAAGCGCAAGAAGCACGCCGTGTTTTGGATCGGCTCGTGGGATACGATCTCTCCGGTCTTATTTGGAAAAAAGTGCGTTACGGACTTTCCGCCGGACGTGTTCAGTCCCCCGCGCTTCGCATCCTGATGGAACGCGAACGCGAGATTCGCGCCTTTGACCCCGAAACATTTTGGACAATTACGGCAAAAAATAAAGCCCCAAGCGGTTCAACTTTTGAAACCGTTTGCAGTGAGGAACCGCGCGACAAAAAGCAAGTGGATGATATTTTAGAAAAAGGTCGTGACGGAATTTGGTTTGTTCGTGACGTTAAAGAAACAGAAGCTCGTCGCACTCCGCGTCCGCCGTTCACTACCTCCACCCTTCAACAAACTGCAAGTTCCCGTCTTGGATTTGCCCCATCACGCACAATGGGCATCGCGCAGAAGCTTTACGAAGCCGGTCATATTACATATATGAGAACCGACTCTCTTACTCTTTCCAAAGAAGCGCTGGGAGCTATCACAAAAACAGTTACGGAAGAATTCGGCAAAGACCTGCATCAATTCCGAACATACAAAACAAAATCAAAGAACGCGCAAGAAGCGCATGAAGCGATACGTCCTTCTCATGTCAACGTAAAGAGTGCCGGAACAACCGACGATCAGAAAAAACTCTATCAACTTATCCGCGCGCGAACACTCGCCTCACAAATGAGCGATGCGAATATACTGCGAACCAAAGTAACCACAAATATAGAGAAGCAAAACATTCCCGATTTTTTCATCAACGGCTCACGTGTTATTTCTCCGGGCTGGCTTCTTGCCGATCCGGCAGCACGAGGTGAAGATGTTGAACTGCCGGAACTTAAAAAAGACGACAAGATTGAACTTCTTTCCATTGATTCGGAAAAAAA
>CAYPRS010000101.1:0-2703 GCA_964413235.1 uncultured Candidatus Saccharibacteria bacterium
AACAAATTTTAAAACCGGAAACATCCGAAGAAATTTCAAGAATGCTCGCTGTGGTAGTGGACGAGGCTCTTTTGGGTGGTACGGTAAAGAATGAAAGATATAGTATTGCGGCAAAAACCGGAACAGCGCAGATCGCTAATCCGGACGGTTCCGGATATTATAATGATAGATATTTTCATTCATTCTTTGGTTATTTTCCGGCATATGATCCGAAATTTCTGGTATTTTTATATGTTGTTAACCCAAAAAAAGTGCGTTATGCTTCTCATACCCTAACAGAACCATTTATGAATATTACAAAATTTTTAATCAATTATTACGCAATTCCTCCGGATAGATAATTAAGTTCTCAAAGTTGTTTCTTGAGGAGGAGCCTGCCTGCCGAGAGAAAGGTGATAGTGACGGGAAAGATGCGACATTATTTTCTTACGACCAGAGGGAATTAGAAAACAAGAAGTGCCCTTGTGGTACGACCTTGGGAACAAATGTGTTAAAATAATCATATTGTACAGTTCAAGAAAATCAGGTAGAAAGATAAGATATGAGATCCATATTTAAACAAATAACAATTGCCATACTTACCTGCGAGTCAAAATTGGTTCTCGCAAAATACAAGCCGAAAATTATTGCTATAACCGGATCTGTTGGCAAGACGGGAACCAAGAACGCTTTGTATTCCGTACTCAACAAAACGTTTTTTGTCCGCCAAAACAGAACAGGTTTAAGAAATGAGCTCTCTGTGCCTCTTACAATACTGGATTGTCCGAATGGTCGCCGTAATCCTTTTTCTTGGCTCAAAAATGTTTTGCGCGGGTTTTCGCTTATTATATTTCGGCATCAATATCCGCAATGGATTATTTTGGAGATTGGCGCAGAACGACCTGGGGATATTGAGAATATTTCAAAGTGGTTGAAAACAGACATTGTGATTATTACACGCTTTGGCGATGTGCCTGCGCATGTAGAATTTTTTGATTCCATTGAATATCTGGTAAAAGAAAAATCCTATTTGATCAACTCGTTAAAAAAAGACGGTTTACTTGTTTTAAACAGTGATGATGATAGAGTATTTGCGTTAAAAAGCAAAAGCGACCATAAGCTTGTTGCCTATGGATTTAGTGATTGTGCAGATATTCGCGCGGATAACGTAGAGATCTTATATGAAAAAGATGATTCCACACAGACAGATAAGCCTGCGGGTTTGTCTTTTGAATTAAAGGAAGGCACTGATACGGTGCTGATTAAACTAAAAAATGTTCTCGGAAAACACCATGTATATGTGGCGCTTGCGGCATATGCTGCGACTTCTCATACGGAAATGAAAAAAAACGATATATTAAACGCGCTTGAGGACTACATCCCGCCACCGGGACGTTTGCGTCTTGTGGAGGGTATAAAAGACAGCCTTATTATTGACGATTCATATAATTCTTCACCAATTGCGGTTCTGGCGGGGCTGGCAACATTGGGGCAACTCAAAACAAAAGGCAAAAAGATCGCGGTGCTTGGAGATATGCTGGAGCTTGGTAAATATACGATAGACGCGCATAAAACGATTGGGCTTGCCGCAGGTGAGGTAAGCGATTTGCTTTTGGTCGTGGGTCCGCGCGCGCGATATATTATTGAAGGAGCTTTGTCCGCGGGCGAGCTTTCCGAGAAAAACATTATTGAATTTAAAGATTCCCAAAAAGCGGGGAAATATCTTGAGAGAAAGCTTAAAGAAGGCGATATCGTCTTCGTAAAAGGTTCACAAATAATGCGCATGGAACGCGCGGTGGAGGAAATTATGGTACATCCTGAGAATAAAAAGAGAATATTGGCGAGGCAGGGGAAAGAGTGGGAGAGGGGGTAAATACTAAAATACCTCGGTTTCTTGGTAGGTAAGTAAGGGCTGTTTTGGATTTGTAAAACCGTATGTAATAGACTTCAATTAAACAAAGTAAAGTATATTATTTTCAGCTAATTCAATCATCTCTCACATACTTACTCAAATGTCACTACAAATAACCCGCTTGTATTTCAACAAGCTAAAAATGATATTAAATAACTCCGGTTATTTTAAAAACAAAATATCAATTCTCAGTCCTGCTTCTAATTTCCACGGAGCAGAGTTTTTCAACATTTGGTTAATTAACAAAAGCATTGACCTTTCTACTTTTTCACCTGCACTTTGATCTTGTCCGAACCTTTTTGTATTGTTGCTACTTTAGGCATGGTAATTGTCAATTCTCCGTCTTTAAATTCTGCCTTTATTTTATCTTTCTGTACTGCGTCAGGAAGATATACAACTCGCTCAAATGATCCACGACTAATTTCTTTACTGTAATAATGTTTTTTCTTTTCCTCTTTTGACTCTTCACGTGAGCCGGAAATGTGTAGATAATTATCTTTTACCGAGACGTCAATCTTTTCCGGATCAATTCCGGGTAAATTCATCTCAGCGATAATATTATTATCTTTCTCGTAAACATCAACCGCAAGATCTTTTCCAAACTTTGGGAAGGTTAGAATTCCTTCTTCAAAAAATCGGTCAATGTCTCCAAATGGTTCCCATTTAATAAGTGACATAATAGTAGTTGTTTAAACTAATCTAATAATTAATTCACAACAAAAATTTCCATTTTGCAATGATTATTGGTTTATAATATCGACCTTCCCAAGTCGCGGAGGATCACCTGAATAGAGCAAAAACAGTCAATCACT
>CAYPRS010000102.1:0-2688 GCA_964413235.1 uncultured Candidatus Saccharibacteria bacterium
TAATTTAATTCATCAGCTTTGTGGATTTTTCTTGTTATTTTTCCCTGTCAGCTTTCTCCTGCTAATTGAGGTTCTAATTAATTAATTTGGATTTCATAAGCGGGAGAATATGTCGGCTATTTCTTCTGCTTTTTGAATTTGTTTTTAAAAATAATAAACTAATATTCTGCACAGTTTTCATATCTGTGTGGAAGAAGGAGAAAAAGTATGGAAAAAAATACTAGTAGGTTTAAACTCTTAAAAGTTTTTAAACTTACAATACCGGAAGAGTATGACCACAATACCCAACTTGGTAATTTTTTTGAAAAGTGCGGAAAAGATTTCGACGATTATGTTGGCGGTATTAATGACAAAAACTTCGCCAATGTGACCGATAAGATTATACCAGGTAAGACCTATACTGTTAAAATATTTAGAATAAATCAAACAGTTAGTTCTGAGGATTGCTTGGTGTTTTTAAAGACACAAGAAGCAATACTTGTTGGAGCTCAAGGTCTCTCTCTTTTTTGGAAACATAAGAAAGAAGAATTTCCAGTTGATGGAGCTTTGCTTTCCTTTGATGAAAGAGAAGCTCTCTGGAAAGATGAAAACAGTCGTAGAGTGCCAGCTATAGGTCAGGAACCTTACGGCGATTTGTACTTCGGTGTAGGTGATTTTAAAAATAGTTGGACTAATGTTCACTATCTTTTATGCTTCTGTAATTAACATTGAACGAATAAGACTACGATGACTTGAAACTTTAAGTTTCAAGTCATCGGACACAAAAACAGTTGGGTTAGTTAATCTGACTGTTTTTTATTTAAATATTTTGAATCATTTAAAATCCTCATCAAAAAACTGATTCTGTGTTCGTGACTCGGACCGTGTTTTATAATCTGCTCACAATGATATTTTGTCCCATATCCTTTGTGCTTATCAAAACCATATGCCGAATATTTTTGCGCGAGACGCACCATTTTTCTATCACGTAAAACTTTGGCGGCAATTGACGCCAACGATATGGAGAGTTCTGACTCGTCTCCTCTGATAATGGTTTTTTGATGTTGGTATTTCTGCGGCGCGTGTAATCCGCCGTCAAGAAGTACTTTCGCGCTTTTAGGATTGGCATTAATTTTTTTGAGAGACTGTGCCAGTGCGGTTTTAATTGCAAAAACAATTCCCCTTTTATCTATAATCCGCGCGCCAACAAACGAAACCGCGAATTGCAAATTTCCTTTTTCTTCTTCAGTTTTAATTATCTCAAACCACTTTTCCCTATCACGCGCGGTAAGCTTTTTTGAATCTTTGCCTCGTATTTTTTTAAAAACACGCTTGAGTCCGTTTTTCTTGGTCGTTTTAAAAACAACCGCGCCGACCGCAACCGGTCCGGCAAGCGGACCACGTCCGGCTTCGTCTATGCCAATTTCGTAGTAGATTTGCCTCATTGCCATTTATTATAACGTAATTTTAAACAAGCTCTTAATCTGTTATACTATGCCTACTTATGGCTCAAAGTTTTATACATCTCCATACTCACTCCCACTATTCCCTGCTTGACGGATTATCAAAAGTTGATGATCTGATCGCTCGCGCCAAGAAAAACAAAATGCCGGCTCTGGCAATTACCGACCACGGCAATATGTACGGCGCTATTGAATTTTATAAAAAAGCAAAAGACGCCGGCATCAAACCAATTCTTGGCGTGGAAGCTTACATGGCAGTCGGATCACGCCACGATAAAAACCCGGGAATAGATAATAAGCGGTTTCATTTAACTCTACTGGCAAAAAATAATACCGGATACAAAAATCTGATACGTTTGGTTACGCTCTCAAATACAGAAGGTTTTTATTACAAACCGAGAATGGACAAAGAAATTTTAAGGAAGTATTCAGACGGTATTGTCTGCTTGTCCGGATGTTTTAGCGGAGAGATCGCGCGCGCGCTGCGTGAAGGACAGGATGAGAAAGCTGAAAGTGTGGCAAAAGAATACCGGGAAATCTTTGGAAAAGAAAATTTCTTCATTGAAATAGAACATCATCCTAAAATAGAAAATTTTGACGAGAATAAACAAAAACTTATCGCTCTGGCGAAACGCCTTGATATGCCGCTTGTCGGCACACAAGATTCTCATTATATAGATCCGGACGACGCGCACGCGCAAGATGTTTTAATCGCCATTGGAACCGGAGTGGATATACATAATGATAATCGTCTTACCATGACGGGTGAAGACTTCTCTTTCATTGATACAAAAACGGCAATTGAATATTTCAAAGACACGCCGGAAGCCATAATCAACACGCAGAAAATCGCGGATATGTGCAATGTTGAACTTGAGCTCGGCAAGTGGACTTTTCCGGCTTTTGATATACCCGAAGAGACAACTTATGATAAAGAACTTCATCGTATTGCCTATGAAGGAATTAAAAAACGTGGTGTGGAAAAAACCAAAGAACTGACCGACCGTCTTGATTACGAATTAAAAGTGATCAAAGATAAAGGATACTCCGTTTATTTTCTTATCGTTGGAGACCTTCTCCGCTTTGCGCGAGAAAATAATATTTTTACAACTATTCGCGGATCAGTTGCCGGTTCTATGACTACGTTTCTTCTCGGCATTACCAATGTAAACCCATTTGAATACAAACTTCCTTTTGAACGTTTTCTCAATCCCGAGCGCGTCAGCATGCCGGACATTGATATCGA
>CAYPRS010000103.1:0-2670 GCA_964413235.1 uncultured Candidatus Saccharibacteria bacterium
AAGTTAATTTAATATTTGAATATGGAAAAAGATAAAACAAAAAATAAGAAAACACTAGACGGCGTTGTTGTCTCGGATAAAATGGATAAAACCGCAGTTGTGAAAATTGATCGTTATGAGAAATATCCGGTAAAATACGGCAAATATAGAAAAATAAGTAAACGAATTAAAGCTCACGATGAGGAAAATAAATGTAAAGTGGGCGACAAAGTTATTATTGAAGAAACAGTTCCTGTTTCAAAAGACAAAGCTTTTAAAATAAAGGAAATCGTTTAATAAATAAGAAAAGATAGTAGTAAAGTAAAAAAATGATTCAGCCAGAAACAATAGTAAAAATAGCAGACAACACCGGAGCAAAGGTTGGTAAGGTTTTTAAGGTGCTTGGTGGCACAAGACGGCGATACGCGCAGATTGGCGATCTTGTCGTTCTTTCTATAAAAATTGCGGAACCGCGTAAGCTGGTCAAGAAAAAAGAAGTAGTAACTGGAGTGGTGGTTAGACAGCGTAATTCCTATCATCGGGTGGATGGTTCATATATTCGTTTTGATGAGAACGCTGTTGTGATCGTAGATAAAGCCAAAAAAGAACCCAAAGGAGGACGAATTTTTGGACCGATTCCACGGGAACTTGGAGAATTGGGATATCAAAAGATTGTTTCGTTAGCGCCGGAAGTCGTATAGATAATATTAGTAATATGAAAATCAAATCAAAAGACAATGTAATAGTGATTGCCGGAAAAGATAAAGGTAAATCAGGTAAAGTAATTCGGGCGATACCAAGAGAAAACAAGGTAATTGTGGAAGGTGTTAATATCAAAAAAAAACACCAGAAGGCTCGTAGCAAAGGGCAAAAAGGGCAGATTGTTGAAATTGCCGCGCCTATCCATGTTTCAAACGTAATGATAGAAGATCCTAAAACGAAGAAACCATCGCGCATAGGATATAAAGATATAAACGGAAAAAAAATACGTATTGCTAAAAAAAGCGGAACGGAAGTTTAGAAAACAATATATGATAAGTCAATAATCAATTAATCCGCCCAAAGCGGACGTAAACGAATCATGGAAACAATAAAAGAAAAATTAAAAAAAGCGTTTGATACGCTAAAAAAAGAATTTGGATATACAAACCAGCTTGCTATGCCAAGGATCGTTAAGGTTGTAGTAAACACCGGTACGGGCTCCACAAAAGACAAAAAAAAGATTGAACTTGTGCAGGATCGTATGGGAAAAATTCTAGGTCAAAAAGCGGCTCCTCGCGTTGCAAAGAAATCAATAGCGTCTTTTAAACTCAGAGAAGGAGATATTGTTGGATATTCTGCAACCTTACGTGGCAAAAGAATGCGCAACTTTTTGGACAAACTGATCAATATTGCGATCCCGCGTATGCGTGATTTTCAAGGAATTGAAAGGTCAAGTATTGACGAGATGGGAAATTTGACCATTGGCATCAAAGAACATATTATTTTTCCGGAAACATCTGAGGAAGACTTAAAAGACGTGTTTGGTTTATCAGTAACAATTGTTACAACCGCAAAGACAAAAAAAGAAGCGGAAGCAATTCTAGAACATATTGGTCTTCCGTTTGTAAAAAAGAAAAAAACCAAATCTGCATAAACTTAGTTAAATTTTGACTTAATAATATCACCAAAAAAATTCCTTTAAAGGAATTTTTTTGGTGATGTGGAAAAGAAATAACGGGTATTAAACCTTTGAGCTTGCCTTACAGGTTCTGTCCACTTATTGGACTTTTTGTTTCGTTTCACTCACAAAAATTCTCAATAAGTCTTGCAAAGCTCCAAGTATTCGCTTCTCACCTCGGCTCGGTCCGCCCTGGGCGGACGCTCTCTCTACATCGCTAATAAAAGCACTTCGTCTTATATTAGCTCCTCGGTTCGGGAATGTAAAAGTTACACTTCGTTCCACTTTTACATTTCTCTCGCTCTACGTCGCCAATAAAAATAAAAAAGAATAAAGGGGTAAACATTACGTTACCCCTTTCAGCTGTTGTTTCAGCTGTTTTTTGCACTTATCAAATTTTCGCCGAATCCACCGGGGAAATATCTATCCCTAATATCTTGGAACGAATCCTTTATTAAAGGAATTCTTTGAAAGTGTACCCTTTCTTCTTTATTTAATGACATTAGTCTTATTCCTCCTTGTTTGTCAGACTGTCTATACATTCTATGCGGAGCTCATTGCTCAATTTTCATCCCATCGTCTTTTAGCTATTATGATAGCGTTCCCTCCGGGTCTATTCTGGTTATTCAGACTTTCTCTTTGAACAGCCTCTTTTTAGATAATAGAATTTAAACTACATACTTGTCAATATTTTTATGCACTTTTTACAAAACGGCAAATCCATGCTGTGTTTTTTGTAGAAGCTATTTTACCGTCAAAATCACCAAAGGTTGTGGACTCGTACACTGGTTTGACAATTTTTCTTATCTTTGCTAGTATGCTTGCAAGCTCACCTTGGGCTTTTTGTTTACAACTTTGCGCAATCCACGTTCTTTCTTTTGGAATTATCTCGCAGTAGATGGATTCAGAAGAATAAACGTGTGATATTGTCAAACGAGGGAAACAGATGCCGTGGTATTTATCACAAGTGTATTACTATCATTATTATTTATGGCTAAAAGATCAACAGTCGTCAGATCAGAAAAAAAACC
>CAYPRS010000104.1:0-2662 GCA_964413235.1 uncultured Candidatus Saccharibacteria bacterium
GACAACGGGAAAAGTTTATGTAAACGGCGAGTTGAAAAAATCCTACGCATTGTCTTCAGCCTCTTTTAATAACAAACCAGCTGCGGTTACAAGAATAGGCGCTTCAGGACCAGGTACGGGTTATCTCTTTGATGGCTCTATTGATAATGTTCGTCTCTATAGTAAAGCTCTCACCTCAGCCCAAATTCAAAAATACTATGCTGAAGGGTTAAAAGATCATCAAAATTTAGCCTACCTATCTGACAGGTAGGCTCAGAAATAACGAACCAATCAAAAAAAACTTACAGAAGCTCAGCTTCTGTAAGTTTTTGTATTTAAGTTAAGCCATAAAAAAAAGAGTCTCGCTCCTTTTTCTTACAAGAGTCTTCCAAGAGTTAAGTTCTAAATTCTCTATCAATAATACAATTCACTTGGAAGTCTTTGCTTGGAAGCGAGGCTTCCAAGCAAAGACTTCCAAGTGAATGAATAATTTATAATTTACAGTTTAATTATTTTATTCCTCGCAGGCTTGCCTCGGGGTTTCCGCAAAGGAAAGTTTGAAAACCTTGGTTTTCAAAATATTCTAGAGCGAAGCTCCTGAATACTCCGCCGATACGAAGCGGAGCGTAGTGAGGGGACAGCTCTGCTGCGGGGTAGTTTATTTAACTACCTATAATTTAATTACCCACAAAGATAAACGGTCGTCATAAAAAGTGGGTAAGATGGTGATGTTGAACACTCAATGTTTAACGTTCCTGTTTGAACAAAGTCAAACCGAGAAGAGTCAATAAAAAATAACCAAACTTTTGCGATAGCAAAAGTTTGGTTATCTAGTTCCATTTTTTTTCTAAAATTAAAAAAGCGACTGAGTCATAGCGGATTTTTCTTGTTTTTCTTCCCACGCGGAGGTGTCTAATTTAATAATTTTTTCTTCTCCCACAAGAGAATATTTGAGATATCCGTTTTTAATGGCAAAGTCATATATTTCTTTGGTAATAAGTACATCGTCCAAACAGTATTGGCGGATCTTTTCAATCTCTCCTTGCTTCCACCATGTAACAGCTTGCAGACCATGACCACTCTTCTTTTTTCCAAGAGTTGCTTCAGCAACTTGATCTAAACGAATACGTTTTCCGAGTACTTTTTGTATTTCTTTTAAAATATCAAGACTTTTTATTTGTGTAAGATCTCCTTGATAATATTTATTCAAAAGTGGAATATCAAAATGGTCGGAATTGTATCCGATCAGCATATCCGCCTGTTCAATGATTGGCCAAAGTTTATGTAATTCTTCTTCCAAAAAGCTTGAGTATTCATTATTCAAAGAATCATAAATACAAAGAATAGATAGATCCAATGCTGTCGCGTTATTACTTTTTACATCATTGAATGTATTTTTTGTTTCAATATCAAAAACAATTTTTCTCATAATAGGTCTATTATACGTTATCTTTTCAACAAGGCAAAAATATTAATTATCTTTTGTGTCGTAATTTAAAGAATGTTATAATAAACTCAATGGATAAAAATACGTTAGAAATCATATTTTTTTTAGGGCTTTTCGCCGGTAGTACGATACTTTTATTTTTTATCTTTGAGCCATATTTGATAGTCATCTTTGTAGCGCTTATTTTCGCTATTATTTTTATGCCGGTTAAAGATTTTTTGGTAAACCGATTAAAAATAAAAAATACAGCAAGTTCATTCATTACGGTTTTTATTATATTTGTTGTTATCTTAACGCCACTTTTTATACTCGGCGCGATGCTTTTCCAAGAAGCAACTAATATTGTTGTTCGGTTGCCGGAAAGTGGTATTATAACTCAATTTTTAGAAAGCAAATTATTGTTGCTGGAAAATTATATTAATTCCATTGCTCCTGATGCTCAAATAAACTTAAGTTTGCAAACATACATTGAAGGTGTTGCAGGTTGGATCGTGGATAATTTTAGTTCTCTTTTTTCAGGTCTCGCGAAAGGCACGATAAATATATTTTTGATGGTTATTGCTTTATTTTTCTTTTTGAAAGATGGGTCAAAAATGAAAAAAATCATATTAGAATGGAGCCCTCTTGGAGATGGTCACGACGAAAAAATTTTAGATAAAATGTCCATTGCTATAAATTCAGTTGTCAAGGGAACATTGTTTATTGCGGTGATCCAGGGTGTTCTTGCAGGGATTGGTTTTGCGATCTTTGGGGTTCCTTCGCCCGTACTTTGGGGGTTTATCACGGTGTTGGCTGCGCTTATTCCAAGTATCGGTACCGCTATTGTGATAATACCGATGGTAATTTATTTATATTTTACAGCTGGTTTTATATGGGCACTGGGGCTTCTTGTTTGGGGTCTTGTTATTGTCGGGTTAATAGATAATATTTTACGACCTATTTTTATTGAACGGGGTGTAAAGATCCATCCTCTCCTTGTTTTATTATCCGTTTTTGGAGGCATCAGTTTTTTTGGACCGATCGGATTTTTAGTTGGACCGATTGTTTTAAGTTTTGTGTTCGCTCTTGTTGATCTATATCCGAGTATTATAAATCATAAGGAAAATTAGTTTCTACTCATTTTTACTTTCAAATTTACAAATGTGAAAAAAGTTTCTTCTTTTTAGAAAAATTTTATAGTATAATAGACTTAAAATAATAAGAAATTAAATTAAAGTTTTTTTGATATTTTATACA
>CAYPRS010000105.1:0-2636 GCA_964413235.1 uncultured Candidatus Saccharibacteria bacterium
GTATTGAGAAAAGGCTAGACAATTGATATCAACGCGTACATTAACAGAAAAAGGTGGAGAAAATTGACCGCATTTCTGTTACTTCCATTTATAAAAATTTACCGTATAATACAAATTATTATGTTAAACATAAAATTTATCAAAGAAAATGCCGAGGATATCAAAGAAGCGGCGAAAAATAAGAATATAACGCTTGATATTGATCGCCTTTTGGCTCTTAATAAAGAAAAAAAAGAAATCCAGGAAGCAGTTGACAAACTTCGAGCTAAACGCAACGAGCACGCCAAGAATCTTTCTAGCGGTAAACCGACCGCGGAGCAGATAGAAGAGGGTAAGAAGATCAAAGAACAAATTATAGAAGAAGAAAAAAAGCTTAGTGCTATCATTCCTGAGTATATGGAATTGATGGTTAAGGTTCCAAATATTCCCGCACCGGATGTGCCGGTTGGAAAAGATGAGTCCGAGAATGTAGAAATAGAGAGATTTGGGGAACCGCGGAAATTTGATTTTGAACTAAAAGATCATATTACTCTAGGTAAAGAACTTGATATTATTGATTTTGAACGAGGTGTGAAAGTTTCGGGATATCGTGGATACTATATGAAAAATGAAGGGGCTAGTTTGCAAATGGCTTTGATGATGTATGCCCTTGAAAAACTCATCGGGAAAGGATTTACTCCGGTTATCCCGCCGACACTTGTGCGCGAGTTTGTTTTGTTTGGTTCGGGATATTTTGCGGGACAAAATTTTAACGAGGACGTTGATGAGATCTATAAAATTGCCAACAACAGAGAAGTGGAATCGGACGGACAAGTAAACAAAGACCCTAAGTTTCTTATTGGAACAGCGGAGCCATCCCTCTTAGCATATTACGCGAATGAAGTTCTTGATGAAAAAGATTTGCCGATCAAATTTTGTGGATTTTCTCCTTGTTATCGTTCCGAGATCGGTTCGTATGGAAAAGATACTAAAGGTCTATATCGGGTGCATGAGTTTATGAAGGTTGAGCAAGTTTGTATTACCACTGCCGATGTAGAGCAGTCTGAAAAATTGCATCAGGAGATGCTGAATATTTCAAAAGAGATGCATAAAGAGATTGGTCTTCCTTATCGGGTTCTACAAATTTGTACCGGAGATATGAGCGCAGGTAAATATAAAATGTTTGATATGGAAGCATGGATCCCGTCTCGGGAAGGATATGGTGAGACAGGTTCCGCGTCTAATTTTCTTGATTGGCAGGCGCGCCGGCTCAATGTGAGATATAAAGACGAAGATGGTAAAAAGAAAGTAGTTTATATGCTTAATAATACAGCTATTCCAAGTCCGCGATTTATAATTTCTATTTTAGAGAATTTCCAAAACGAAGATGGTACGGTTACAATTCCGGAAGTCTTACGAAAGTATATGCCAGGAAATATTGACATGATCAAGAAAAAATAAAAAGAAAATCCGCTAGAAAATAGCAGATTTTCTTTTTATTCAACAGTCTGGTATTGTTTACTAATGGAACCTCTGGCATCAAAAATTCGCCCCAAGAATCTGAAAGAATTTGTCGGGCAGGAGCATATTGCGGGCAAGAACAAACCTTTAGCTGTGGCTATTAAACAAAAACATCTTTTTTCTTTCATTTTGTGGGGTCCGCCCGGAGTTGGTAAGACAACATTGGCGAAAATTTACGCAAAATCTCTCAAGGCCGATTTTTTTGAACTCTCCGCGGTATCGGCAGGCAAGGCGGATATTAAAAAAATTCTTTCGGAAAATGTGGATCTTTTGAGCAAGGAAGGCCATTGCTCAAAAAAGAATAAATGTCCGAAAATTTTATTTCTTGATGAAATTCATCGTTTCAATAAAGCTCAGCAGGATTTTTTGTTGCCGTATGTTGAATCGGGAGAATTAACTTTAATTGGCGCGACAACCGAGAATCCAAGTTTTGAGATTATTCCAGCACTTCTTTCTCGGATGAGGGTTTTTGTTTTGGAGGAATTATTAGATAAAGAAATGGCGACCATCATCAAACGTACCGGTTTTACCCTTGATAAAAAAGCGCTGGATTGGATCATTGCAATGGCGGGAGGGGATGCTAGACAGGCAATAATGGTATTGGAAAACACTTCTGACTTGTATGGAAAAATCACAGTGGAGACATTGAAAGAAACTTTGCAATCAAAATTTTTGCGTTACGATAAAAAAGGTGAGGAGCATTACAACACGATTAGTGCGTTTATAAAAAGCATGCGCGCTAGCCAGCCGGATGCCGCAATTTATTATTTAATGAGAATGATTGATTCCGGTGAAGATCCAAAGTTCATCGCGCGGAGAATGGTAGTTTTTGCCAGTGAAGATATTGGACTTTCTCAACCGACGGCATTAGTGGTAGCCAATGAAGTTTTTCGGGCGGTGGAAACTATCGGGCTTCCGGAATGTGCTCTTAACCTTACACACGGTGTGGCTTATTTATCACGCGCTCCAAAAAATAGAAGTTGTTATGATGCCATGCACGCGGCGCTGGATGATGTAAAAAAACACGGCAATTTGCCGATACCGATGAACATTCGTAACCCGACAACAAAACTTATGAAAGATCTTGGCTGTGGGGAGGGGTATGAAAAACATCCGGAAGAAAGTTTACTCCCGAA
>CAYPRS010000106.1:0-2636 GCA_964413235.1 uncultured Candidatus Saccharibacteria bacterium
AAATCAGGTATTTTGTAAACATAAAAAATAAATAATTTCTAACAAAAAAATGTGAAAGAGAAAATAACTCGCGAGTCAAGTGATTCTTCAAAAAATATACTTGTCGTTCTTGTGGCAATTATTCTTTTGACTGGAATTGCAGGAGGCGCTTTTTATTTAAAAAACGAAACGGCAAAACCGCAGCCGTCCTTAATTACACAGCGGAAAGATCAGCCGGAAGAACCGATAATTAAACCAACGCCGGTTCCCGCCGAAGTTACTCTTGCTAAACGGTTGATTAAATCAGATAGCATTGTTATGGAAAAAGTTACCGTTGATCCGCAAGTTTCGCAGTATGCGTTGCCGTTGAAAACAAAAGATATTTCAAACTATCAAAAATTTTCAGAAAAAGTTAAACTTAGCCCGGAAGCGCTGTCTCTTTTGAAAAAAAACGGATTTGTGGTAATTCCGACCCCGGAAAACATCACGAATTCTCCGGATGAATTTTCTTCATTCTATTCCAGTTTGAAGTGGAAAGAACTTCCTGTTTTTATCACAACTGATTCTCTTTTGCATTATTATCATATTTTCTTTGACACAAATTTAATGAAATTGGAAAGAGATCTTTTTTATGATGATACTTGGGATATCAGTAAAAAATTGTTGGACGACGCGATCAAACAATATAACGAGGCGGATACTGATGATATGAAAGAAGCCGCCAAGAGAAATGCAGCATATCTTTCCGTCGCTTTGGAGGTTTTGAAACCGCAGAAGAATCAAGTGGAAAGCGATGAAACATTAAAAGAGGAATATTGTTTAAAAGGAATGTCCGATGAAACTTGCAAAATAATGATAGAAGGAGTAAAGAAACAGTACGGAGATAAAACGAGCTTTAAATATTTTTCAAAAGAGGAATACGCGAAATATAATTTTGAAGTTCCCGAATTCGCGAAAGATCTTGTTCAGAAGGAGACTAAACTTATTGAAAAGCACGAGGGATGGGAATATTCTCCGGTATTTGTTTATTACGAAGATTATTCGCAATATGTTCCGCGCGGACATTATACAAAATCAGAAAAGCTCAAAAACTATTTCAAAGCGCTAATGTGGTATGGCAGAATGACGGCGCTTATAAAAGGATCGCCGTCTTTGGAAAAGGGAAAATCGGAATGCTTGGGATCTAGAAATGGAATTGTTTCAGAATATGACGCTAAGATTCAAACTTTGCAGGCAAGTTTGATTGCCGGTAAATTTTCCAAAAGCATTGATATCAAGGAAAAATGGAACAGAATATACGCGATTACGGGATATTTTGTCGGATTCTCTGATGATCTTGGTCCTTATGAATACGAATCAGTTCTAAATAATCTTTTGAAAGACGGGTATAAAACAAGTGAAATTGAGGAAAATTATAACGGGATTAGAGATGCTCTTTCAGGTCTTGATTTCAGTCCGAAAATTTACAGCGGTCTTGGAAAATGTACGATGCTAATGCCATGTCCTCCTCTTTCTGAAAAGGAAATTAAAAATTTGAAACCGCAAGCAAGGAAACTTTTGGAAGAAACAAAGGGATTTCGTTTGATGGGACAACGATTTACCGTTGACTCCTGGCTTTTCTCGGAAATTGTTTCTCCATATTCCGGTGAGTATGATGGGAATAAACCAATCTTGCCGACTGAAGAAAAACCATTTACTTTTGCGTGGGATGATGATTATGCTGACTCAAGAGACGCGCGTCCTTTCACTTGGGTGAAAACAGAAGTTAAATCTTGTCCGCCTCCCGCAATGAGGGAAGTTCGCGGTTTTCCAAGAGGATTGGATATAATGGCTTTATTCGGTTCAGAAAGAGCGAAAGAAATTATGAAAGAATCGGGAGATACGAGTTATTCCGACTATAATAAAAAATTCACGGAATTAAAAAAAGAAATAGATTCAATGCCGGAAGGGGATTGGTTCCAAAATCTTTATTGGAACTGGCTTTACACGCTTAAATCTTTGTTGGGTGGATATGATAAGGGATATCCAACCTTTATGCAAACACAAGCATGGCAAGATAAGGACTTAAATACCGCTTTGGCTTCCTGGTCGGAATTAAGGCACGATACAATTCTGTATGTTAAGCAAAGTTATACAATGGCTGAAATGGGCGGGGGTATGGAACCTAAAATTGTCGGTTATGTTGAACCGGCGCCGGAGTTCTACGCGCGCCTTTTAACTATGACAAGAATGACACATAAAGGATTGAAAGATTTGGTTCAGGAAGAAGAACTTAAAAAATTAGGTGTAGATTCTTCTTTGGGCAGATTTTCCGAGATACTTGAAAAATTATTGGAAATTTCCGAAAAGGAGCTGGAAAATAAACCGCTCAGTGATCAGGAATATAATTTCATTAAAGGATTTGGCAATACTTCAGAGAATTTGATCAAAGCAGCCGCTGGTGGAACAGTTGATCCGGAAATATTTAAGACAGTTATGGTCGCTGATGTTCATACCGAGGGAAACACGGGAAAAGCTCTTGAAGAAGGAGTCGGATATATCAACACAATGATTGTTGCCTATAAGCTTCCGGAAGGTCATATTCTATTAGGCGCGGGACCGGTCTTCAGCTATTATGAATTCAAGTAGCCAATGGCAAAAAGATTGACAGATTAAAA
>CAYPRS010000107.1:0-2551 GCA_964413235.1 uncultured Candidatus Saccharibacteria bacterium
CGTAAAAGGCTCGTCGTAATTGACAACACCAATATCATACAAAAACTTATGCCAAAAGCGCGCGTAGATCAGATGTCTCGTGGCATGCTCCGCGCCACCGACATAGAAATCTATTGGCGACCAATATTTTTCTTTGTCTTTATCAACCAGAACCTTGTCATTTTTAGGATCAATATATCTCAAATAATACCAACTTGATCCCGCCCACTGTGGCATAGTGTTCGTCTCTCTTTTTGCTTTGCCACCGCACTTTGGACATTTTACATTTACCCAATCCTCAATTCCAGCCAGTGGAGATTCTCCTGTTCCTGTCGGTTCGTATTTTTCAACATCGGGTAATGTAACAGGCAGCTCCTCTTCCGGCACAGCCACGGCACCGCACTTTTCACAATGAATGATCGGAATCGGCTCGCCCCAATATCGTTGTCTGGAAAATACCCAATCATTTAGTTTGTAATTAATTGCCTTTTTTCCGAGTTTTTTCTCTTCCAGCCAGTTAGTTATGTCTTTTTTAAATTTAGCAGTTGTTAAACCGTCAAATTGTTCTGAATTTACCGCTATGCCATTTTCAACAATGACTTTTCCGTTTAAAAATTCCAAATCTAATCTATCCTTTTCTTTGTCTCTGCTCTTACACTGGTATTGCTTAAATTTTTTAATATATTCATAAGACAAAACAAGCGCCTTGCAATCAAGTAATTCTTTTTCGTTTTCCTCAAAGTCATCTTCAGAAGCGGTCAATTCTCCTTTTAGATCTTTAGTCCAATAATTTATATCTACTTCCATTCCTTCAGAATCTCTATAAGTAAAAGTGTTGACTAAATTACCAGTTTTTTCTTTAGTATCTTTTTTAAAATTCAATTCTTCTAAAATTTCTTCTACTGTCTTTAAATCATTTTTTGTCTTTACTATTAAGTCCAGATCTTCGTGCTCTCTATAAATAACCTCAGCGTAAAACGCGCAAGCCAATCCGCCAAGGAGCCAAACTTTTAAATCTTTTTCTTTAGCTTTTTTGTTTATCTTGTTTAATAACTCAAGCGCCTGTAAAGTTTTGTTGTAAGCTTTAACATCATAAGAAACAACTTGCTTGATCTTTATTCCAAACTTTTTCGCAAATTCAAAATCGCGCTCATCGTGAGCCGGCACAGCCATAATTGCCCCTGTTCCATACCCAATGAGAACATAATCCGCAACCCACACTGGTATTTCTTCACCATTGACCGGATTAATAGCTTTGATTCCTTTCACTTCCACGCCGGTTTTCTCTTTTGCTAAGTCGGTCCGTTCCAGATCACTTTTCTTCTGTGCCTTTTTTATATATTCTTCTACTTCCTTGTAATTCGTGATCTCGTCTTTTAATTCAGCAAGAAGCGAGTGTTCAGGTGCTAACACAAAATAAGTCGCGCCAAACAAAGTATCAGGTCTTGTTGTAAAGACCGTTACTTTCTTACCGCTTGCCCCGTAGTCCGAGCTTTGCGAGGATTTTACGGGGTTAATATCAAAATCCACTTCCGCACCCTCACTTTTTCCGATCCAATTTTTTTGTTGCTCTTTGATTGATTCTTCCCAATCAGGCAACTTTTCTAAATCTTGTAACATCCTTTCAGCGTAATCAGTAATTCTCAACACCCATTGCCTCATTGGTTTATGTTCCACTTCAGAACCACACCTCTCACAAACACCGCCTTCTAAGTCTTCGGCCGCAAGACCCGTTTTACAACTTGGACACCAGATGATCGGCTCATGTGATTCGTAAGCCAAGCCTTTTTTAAACATTTGTAAAAAAGTCCATTGTGTCCACTTATAGAACTTTGGATCTGTTGTATTAATTTCTCTATCCCAATCATATGAAAAGCCGAGTTTACCAAGTTGCTCCTTAAAAGTCGCTATATTTTTTTCAACCGCGACTGCTGGATGTACTTTATTTTTCAGAGCAAAATTTTCCGCCGGCAAACCAAAAGCATCCCAACCCATTGGATGAAGTACATTATATCCTTGCATTGTTTTGGCACGAGCAAAAATATCGGTAGCAATATAACCTTTAGGATGACCAACGTGCAGACCCACTCCGGACGGATACGGAAACATGTCCAAAATATAGTATTTTGGTTTATCTTTATCTTCTGCTGTTTTATAGAGCCCGTCCTTCTCCCACTTCTCCTGCCACTTTTTTTCTATTTCACTTGGATCATATTTTTTCATAGTGATTTAAATATATAACATAAATCTGTTCAGGTAAATATTAATGTAACACATATATTTCTTTATGTGTTATATTTGATGTCATGAAAGACTCACAGAAAATTTATCTTGACGTTCTTCGCCGAAGAATTTCCGCGCCTTTTAAAAAAGAGCGTGTCCATTTGATCTCATTTAAATACGCATGGAACGGTATTAAATATGCGTTTACAACCCAGCCAAATTTCAGATTTCATTTCTTTTTTGCTTTGCTTGGGCTTCTTTTATGTTACACTGTTGTTGATGTGATAAAATGGTTTTTGTCAGAAAATGTTTTCAGATCAACATTAGCAGCATCCAAATAAGGAGCAAT
>CAYPRS010000108.1:0-2526 GCA_964413235.1 uncultured Candidatus Saccharibacteria bacterium
AAAGTGAAAGGGGTTGAATTTATTTTGATGAATACTGATGCTCAAGACCTGCATCCCCCTCTTGCCAAAAAGAAAATTCATATTGGAAAAAATCTAACTCGCGGACTTGGAACCGGAATGAATCCGGAAATGGGAAAACGCGCCGCGGAAGAAACAAAAGAAGATGTTCAAAATGTTATCAAGGGCGCTGATATGATATTTATTGCTTGTGGAATGGGTGGTGGTACCGGAACCGGCGCTTCTGCAACTATTGCTCGTATCGCTCGCGAAGAAGGTGTGCTCACTGTTGCAGTTGTTACCAAACCCTTCTTTTTTGAGGGAAAACATCGGATGAAAATTGCCGAACAAGGTATTGTTGAATTAAAAAAAGAAGTGGACGCGCTCATCATAATACCGAACGATAAGTTGATGGGTATTGTTGATAAAGAAACAACTTTTGAAGACGCTTTTGCTATTTGTGACGAAGTTCTTCGACAAGCGGTTGAGGGAATCTCAGACCTTATTACCACACCCGGAATTATCAATGTAGACTTTGCGGATATCCGAGCTGTTATGTCCAATGCCGGACCGGCTCTGATGGGCATTGGCTTTGCCACCGGAGAAAATCGTGCTATTGACGCAGCGCATGCGGCGATCAACTCACCTCTTCTTGATCTTTCCATAAATGGAGCACGCGGTGTGCTCTTTGCAATTGCCGGAGGCGATGACCTTACCATGCACGAAATTCAAGACGCAGCAAAAGTCATTACCGAGTCAGTGGACAGTGAGGCGCGAGTAATATTCGGAGCTATTAAAGACACTAAGCTGAAAAAAGATGAAGTTAAAGTAACCGTTATCGCGTCCGGTTTTCCCGAAGATGGAATGAATAAATTAAAAACTTCCGGAGAAAAAATTGAATTCAAAAAAGGAAATAGTGATAAAGAAAAAGGAACAAAGAAAAAAGAGATCCATAATACAATATCTGATCGTGGATCCGAAATAAATATAAAAAAGAAAGCGGAATCAAGCGAAGACGACGATGATTGGAATGCTATACCGGCGTTTTTGAGAAGATCTAAAAAATAATTTAAAAAGCGG
Source organism: uncultured Candidatus Saccharibacteria bacterium (assembly GCA_964413235.1). Taxonomy (GTDB): domain Bacteria; phylum Patescibacteriota; class Minisyncoccia; order Phycocordibacterales; family JAGLOS01; genus JAGLOS01. The sequence goes on from CAYPRS010000108.1 coordinate 1,078, forward strand.
AGATATATCTTACCTGTAAACCATATTAGGGAAACAAAAAATTTATTATGGACTATGACCTTATAATTATAGGAGGCGGACCAGCCGGAGCTGCAGCTGGTGTTTATGCAGCCAGAAAATACCTAAAAAGCGTTTTGATCGCGAGAGATTTTGGTGGACAATCCGTGGTTTCAGATGATATTCAAAACTGGATAGGAACTCCACACATCGCAGGCAGCAAACTAGCCCAAGACCTTGAAGCACATGTGCGCGAATACGCGGGCGATGCTCTGGAGATCGTAACAGACGACGAAGCTACCCTCGTCCAAAAAACAGACAATGGTGTGATCGTAACTACAAAGAGCGGAAAAATATTTAACGCACGTACTTTGCTTATAACCACAGGAAGCAAACGACGAAAATTAACCGCACCCGGTGCGGACAAATTTGAACACAAAGGGCTTACCTATTGCGCATCTTGTGACGGACCCATGTTTTCCGGCAAAGATGTAGTGGTTGTCGGCGGAGGAAACGCCGGTTTTGAATCAGCAGCACAGCTTCTCGCTTATGTAAAAAGTGTAACTCTTCTTGAGTATGGAGAAACATTCAAAGCGGAAGCAATAACCGTAAAAAAAGTGCTGGCTGATCCAAAAATGTCCGCGTTCAATAATGTTGAAATTGTTGAAATAAAAGGCGAAAAAATGGTAGAAACAATTGTTTACAAAAACCGCGTGACCGGGAAGATCACTGAAAAAGCTGTCACGGGAATATTTATAGAAATAGGACAACTACCGGCAACAGAGCTCGTGGAAGGCATAGTAGAGTTAAATAACTATAAACAAGTGGTAATTGACCCTAAAACACAAAAAACCAGCACAGACGGCGTCTGGGCGGCAGGAGACTGCACTAATGTGCTCTATCACCAAAACAATATCGCTGTTGGCGATGCTGTCCGCGCATTGGAGGATATTTACGTTTATTTAAAAGCCAAATAATTTTTACTTTGAGTTTTGTGATACCTCTCTTGATCTTCCCTATTCAAACGGCAATAGTAATAAGCGCCATCTGGAGATTTTCTTACTAAGCACGCTTAGTTTTGCCATTGTCAAAGACCAAAATAAATCTCCGGTGGGAATAATATCGGAACATATAATCATTGCCACCTTGGTCATCATCGCCACTTTCTATATTGGAAAATGGACAACGGAGATATTGGGTTAGATTTAAAAAAATTTGGAACCCCGAGTTCCAAAAATAATTTATTTACTTTGCAGTTTATTTATAGCCATATCTGTTAATTCATCATATCTAGCTTCAATTTTCTTTTCCTCATCAGACATTAATTCTTCTTCAGTGGGATATTTTTCAACAGCTTCTCCCAATTCTTGAAATTCATCTCTTAATTCTTCCGACAAAACCATTTTCAACTCCTCAAACGTTGACATTGGATTGGTGGCGTTTCTTCTTTTT
>CAYPRS010000109.1:0-2471 GCA_964413235.1 uncultured Candidatus Saccharibacteria bacterium
ATCTTCACCAGCATCTGTAATTGTCTGGAATTCAAAAGAATATTTTGAAAATGAGCCGCCTGAAGACATGGTGAGATAAGTTTGTTCCCCGATCCCCATCTTTGTAAAAATATTCATATAAACTTCCTTCATCTTTTCGTAGAATTTGTTATGCTCTTCTTTGTTCAAAGAAAAGTCATATAAATCTTTCATAAGAAACTCTCTTCCGCGCATGATCCCTGATTTTGTCCGAAGCTCATTTCTGAATTTTGTCTGAAATTGATATGCGTAAACCGGCACATCTTTATATGAAGAAATATAATTCTTCATAATATTGGTGAGTGCTTCTTCGTGCGTAAATGCCAACCCGAGCTCGGTTCCATTTTTTAAAGAAGTCTTAAACCAATCATCCACAATTTCGTCATTCCATCTACCGGTCTTTTCCCAAATATCTTTCTGCTGAAGAGCGGTCATCTTCATTTCATGCGCGCCGATATTATTCAATTCTTCTCTGATAATATCTTTTATTCTTTCTATAACCCGAAGTCCAAGCGGCAAATATGTATATACACCCGCCATTTCTTTATGAATAAAACCACCGCGAGTTAACAATTGAGCATTTTTACTCAATTCATCTTTAGGAGCTTCCTTGCGTGTTTTTGTAAATAATTGTGATTGTAACATTACCACCAATAGTACCGCAGCGATTGGCTAAAATCAAGGAGGTATTTTGGCGATAAAAATAGAGTGGAACGTGTTGCTAAAACAATTTTACAATATCGTTGTAAGTAATAACCGCCATTAAAAGCAGGAGCAGAAAGAAACCGATTGAATTAACAGTGTCCGCTACTTGCGGTTTTATCGGTTTTTTTATAATTACCTCTATTACTAAAAAGAGCAACCGCCCGCCGTCAAGCGCGGGAAACGGCAGAAGATTAATTAGAGCGAGATTAATTGAGATAATGGCAGTAAGGATCATAACGGATATAATACCAATTTGTGCAGCATCCCCTACAATATTTATAATACCAACCGGTCCGGCGACTGATTTAAAATCAGCATCACCGGAGAGTATTCCGCCAAAAAAATCAATTAGCCCGATTGCTACCGCTTTTGTAATTATCACTGTTGTCTTGGTTCCTTCTAAAAAAGCTCTGTGAAAAGGAAGCGTCAGTGTACCAACGTCATCCATCATAATACCAATTACAGGACGACCAAATTCATCGCTTTCTTTGGGAGTCATATAAGCTACATCTGTAATATGTTTGCCGCGCTTATAAGTAACTGCAATCTCATCGCTGTTGTGTTCTGCCACAAATTGCTGTATTCCAACATCAGTAGGATCATTCAAAATATCATCACCAACCGAAAGCGACACGGGCTTGTCTCCAATATTTAAACCTGCCAGATCCGCGAGACTTTCCGGCTCAATATAAGTAATGGTCAATTGAGGATTCTCTATAACACTGCCCTTTGGAATATCATCGGTTACGGAATACGGAGCGCCAACAACAAAAATACCGACAAAAAACGCCCACGCAAGAAGGAAATTAAAAACAACTCCCGCTACCAAAACCGCGGCTTGTACATATTTAGGTTTATTAACAAAACTGCGTTTAGCATCCGGACCGGACATAGATTCTTTGTTTGGATTTTCTCCAAAGATCTTTACAAAACCCCCGATTGGCAGAAGATTAAAAGTGTATTCAGTTTCACCAATCTTTTTGCCAAAAAGTTTCGGTGGAAAACCAAAACCAAATTCATCAACACGCATCCCCAGTTTTTTTGCGGCAATAAAATGCCCGAATTCGTGCACAAGCACAATAACCAAAAGTACTCCTAAAAATATTAAAATTTCCATTTGTATTTTATAACTTTACTCCATTATCTCTTTTTCCTTTTTGTCGCCCATTTCGTCAAGTTGTTTTTTTACGTCATCAAATATCTCCTGTAATTCATCCTTTTCTCTAAATTTGTCGTCTTCCGAAATTTCATCCTCTTTACATCTGTCTTGAATATCATTCCATGTTTTCTCTCGCTCGCTACGCATAGAAACTTTTGCCTTTTCAATTTTTTCACCAACAACTTTCATAAGCATAGCTCTACGTTCTCCGGTAAGTTCGGGAAACGATACCCGCAGACCTGCATCGTCAGTAGAAACAGAAACTCCAAGATTCGCCGCAGTTATCGCTTTTTCAATTTCTTTGATCTGCCCTTTGTCCCACGGAGTAATACGCAATGTTCTCGCGTCTTCCGTGGCAACTCCGGCAACATGCGCAATCGGGCTCTTTGATCCATAGGAATCAATGCTTATATTATCAAGAAGAGTAGGTGTTGCTCTGCCTGTGCGAATACCAGAAAATTCTTTTGCTAACCACTCCTTTATTTGTTCACTTTCTTTTTTAAAATCTGAAAAATCGTATGACATAATAATTTTATATTTATCAATAATATATTATATATTAATACTAGCAAAAAAATCTTAACGATTC
>CAYPRS010000110.1:0-2441 GCA_964413235.1 uncultured Candidatus Saccharibacteria bacterium
CATTATCTCCAAATTCTTTAGAATTATAGAGTGCTTTGTAAATTACCAATTCTTCCAATGTTTCACTATGTCTCGCCACGCCGACAACTTCATATAGTTTATCTTTGTAGTGTTTATACTTTCCGAGTTGTATTTTTTCTTCAATCATATATTTCCTAAGTTAAGTTTTTTGTGGATATTTCTAATTTGGGTTGCGCAGAAAAAAGTATGCGCTTTTCCGCTTGGATCACTGTATTGGAATAAGCTTCTATCAATAGTTTTAATATTGAAGCTCATGTTTTTCATCATATTCAGATATTCCTCAGTAAGATTGTCCGCTGTATAAAAAGTGTTTTCATAATGGCTTACAACGCCGGCTTTTTTCTTTAGTTGTGACAACCATACTTCATCGGAAGGAATATCTTCCATGGTTATGGTTTTGATCGTTTTGTTTGTTAGATCAAGCTTTTTCAGAAACTTATTTAATCTTTCGTGGCGTTCAGTTACGGAAAGAGGGTCTGCTTTTTGAGCCGAGCCGATACACACGACAATATTATTATTTTCTGCGACCGCTGTTTTTATTAAATAGCGATGTCCGTCATGCAACGGTTGAAATCGTCCTACGACTAGACCAAGTTTAGTTTTTTCTTTTTTCATATATGGTTTATTTGAGATATCCCTTTTCAATAAAATATAACATAGTTTTTAAAAAAAAGAGAGAGAGGCACAGCTCATATTGATATAATTGTAGTGTTTTGTGGTCAGGAGTCACTAAGTATATTTTTCGTGCTTCGCACTCAAATTTACTAAGTGCTCACGACCCTAGCTCGTCTGTCGCAGAGCGACATGGCTCCGCCTTCACAAAGCGCCGAGAGCAAAGCAGTTTGCTCTCTAAAAAACACCCGCACTATTCGTGCGGGTGTTTTTTACGCTTTGTGACCCTACAGGGAATCGAACCCTGATTGCCGGCTTGAAAAGCCGATGTCCTAACCGTTAGACGATAGGGCCAAATATTAAATTTTACTAACAAAACAAATTATTCTACTTTTGTCTTTTCAAGCCAATGTCCGCTATTCTTTAACTTGGTTAGACGATAGGGCCCTAAATGAAATCGGGCAAGCCGTCTATTTAAAAACAGCCTGTTCCAAAGCTGTTTTGAACGTAGTTATAATAACATTTTTCCAAAAAAAGTAAAATATGTTAGTATTTTAAAATATATTATTCGTATAAAGCAAAGTTGCGACAATTTGAGTTTCAAAAAAGTTGAATATATTGGACTAAACGAGCGTTGCTCGTCGTCCGAACATTCCAAAGGAATGTTTTTAGGCTAAACCATTTCGTATAACGAAATGGTCGCCCGATCATAAAGCTTTCTTTATGATTTAGGGAGGAGTGGCTGAGAGGTCGAAGGCGCCGCTCTCGAAAAGCGGTATGCGGGCAACTGCATCGAGGGTTCGAATCCCTCCTCCTCCGCATGTGAAAATGACAGTATCAAAAAGATACTGTCATTTTTGCATAAGGGGGAGAGTGAATGAATTTCTTCATTCACGTGTGGATTCGAACGGCGGAGTATGTTGTGAATACCGACCAAAGGGAGGGATGAAACAACAGCGAGCCGCGTCCAGCGATACTTATTAGATTTCGATTCGTCTTTGACGAAGAAGAAATATAATTAGTAATCGTGGGACGAATCCCTCCTCCTCCGCAAATTGAAACTTCCGCTCGCGAAAGCGACGGAGAACGGCGCGCCTTTGGCGCACGGTATTTCCAAATTTTTTCTTACGCTCCGATCTTCTAAACTCTGCGCGCCTCGCGCTCCTTCCAGTCGCTTAATAAGGAAAAAGAGGGAAAAGGGCAAAAAAGGGGACAGGCACCATTTCCAGAAATATTAGAAATTTATTGTGCCTGTCCCCATTAATGTCATTAATGTCAAAGTGGGTGATCCCGTACAGGAAGTTGACAAGAATATAAAACTATGTTAGACTTTTGCGAGGTCAGAAATTGAAGATTCTTTGATAATTTCATCGGTTTCGTAGATTTTTCTTATTTTTTGAATAAGTTCATTCTTCTACTAATTGAGATTCTTAATTATTTGGAATTTTAATTAGCAGGAGAAGAATTGATTTCTTTTCCTTTTTTTAATTTCTAAGACAAAAAAATGAAGGGAGTAAAAAAAGTAATTAGTCACGGAAAAAAATCTGGCGTAAAAACCGTTGAGATTATAACAAAGAATGGAGAGACAAAACATCTCCATCAAAGAGAAGGATCTTACATAGACAAAGAAGGTAACACTTACAAAATCTAGTTTTGTAGGTTGTGTACAAAAAATGCCAAAATATTTAAAATATTTTGGCATTTTTTCTATAATAAAATTCTCAATTCATCTTTTTTTACAAGGGAAAAGGGTAAAAAAGGGGACAGGCACCATTTCCAGAAATATTAGAAATTTATTGTGCCTGTCC
>CAYPRS010000111.1:0-2415 GCA_964413235.1 uncultured Candidatus Saccharibacteria bacterium
TAAACGAAGACAATAGTAAAGAAGACAATAGTAAAGAGACGAATTCACAATAATTTTATTAAGGAATTAATATCGGTTTAATCATTATTAGCAACCAGACGATTCATCAATACTTAATTTAGTAATATTTAGTTATGGGGAACAAAAGAATACTTGTCGTTGAAGATGATGCCGTCCTTCGTGACGTGCTTACAGAAAAACTCAAAGAAAAAGGGTATGATTCTTTTTCTGTGGAAGATGGAGAACTTGCTCTTACGGAAATTCGCAGACAAAAACCAGATTTGATCTTGCTTGATATCTTAATGCCTAAAAAAGGAGGTATGGAAGTAATGGAAGAACTTAATCAAGATGATAATTTAAAAGATATTCCTATTATTATTATTTCTAATTCCGGACAGCCGGTGGAAGTGCAACGTGCGCGAGAGCTTGGCGCAAAGGAATTTCTTATTAAAGCAGTGTTTGATCCAAACGAAGTATTGGAAAAAGTTCAAAAGGTTTTAAAAGAAACAATGCTAGGCTCCGAAGCAGTCAGAAGTTTTGAAAATGAAAACAGGGAAGAAGCAGTCAACGTTATTAATTTAGACGAAAATCCTGAAACAAAAACAAAAATTGGCTCAAGTGGTTCTGGTCATAAAGGTGGGCAAAGAAAAGTTCTTATTGTTGAAGATGATAAATTTTTACGAGAATTGTTTGTCCGCAAAATGTTTAACGAAGGTTTTGATGTTGAAAGCGCAATTGATGCCGAACAGGTTTTTGAAATTCTTGCCACCAAAAAACCGGAAGTTATTCTTTTGGATCTTATTTTGCCTGGTATTGATGGTTTTGAAATTCTTGCCAAAATTAAAAAAGACGACAATCTAAAAGATATACCCGTAATGGTTATTAGTAATTTGGGACAGAAAGAGGATATTGATAAGGCTATGGCGTTGGGAGCAGTTGATTTTCTTATAAAAGCAAACTACACTCTTGATGAGATCATCACTCGCGTAATAATTGTTTTAGAGAATAATTAATTTTATATTTACATTCTCTAACTAAAATAAAATTTTTTAGTTAGTATTTATATGAACTTTACTGAAATATTGAACATCTACCAGAAAATGACAGAAGCGCCGTGGTGGCAGTATCAAATACTCGGAAATACTGTCGGCGGTTTTGTTATGACACTAGGTACGTTTATTGTTTTTCTTTTTGTCTTTAAGATCTTTCAATTTGTAATATTGCGTCGGCTCGGGCTTTTGGCGAAAAAAACAAAAACAGACATTGACGACACTCTTATTGAGATCGTAAAAAGTTTACACCCGCCGTTTTATTCTTTCCTAGCGTTTTATTTTGCGGTGCAATTTCTGACACTCGGTGGCACTCTTGGTAAAGTGTTAGATGCTCTTCTTGTTGTATGGGTGGTATATCAAGTAATTATTGCCGTCCAGATCCTTATTGAATATATTTTTGTTAAAGCGCTTAAAGATGAAGAAGACAAAAGCGCCAAAGGCGCGTTCGGAGTTATCAAAAATGTTATCCGCGCGGTGCTGTGGATGTTGGGTATTCTTATTATCTTGTCAAACATGGGTGTAAATATTACATCAGTGATTGCCGGACTTGGTATTGGAGGTGTTGCTATAGCTTTTGCTTTTCAAAATATTTTGGAAGATTTGTTCAGTTCTTTCGCAATCCTTTTTGATAAACCTTTTAAGGTTGGCGATTTTATTATTGTTGGAGAATATATGGGGGTAGTACAAAAAATAGGAATTAAAACAACGCGCCTTAAAGCACTCGGTGGTGAGGAGATAGTTATTTCAAACAGAGAGCTTACTTCGGCGCGGGTGCAAAACTTCAAAAAGATGGAAGAAAGAAGGATCGGGTTTAATTTTGGCGTAACTTACGAAACACCGACAGAAAAACTAAAGAGCATTCCGGGAATGGTCAAGGATATTATTAGTTCAATAGAAAAAGCTCGGTTTGACCGTTCTCATTTTTCACAATTTGACAATTCCGCTTTGACCTTTGAAACGGTTTACTATGTTACAACAAGCGACTATGCCGTTTATCGCGATGTTCAGCAAGAGATCAATTTACTCATAAAAGAGTCGTTTGAAAAAGACGGTATTGATATGGCGTATCCGACTCAAACCATTTATCTCAACAAAACCAGCTAATTCACGCAAAAATCTTCGTTTTAGTATTTTTGATAAAATATAAATCAATAAAATAGCCAAATTTTTTTGATTGATTTGGTTTTTACTGATAAACTTTTATTATGATAATAGACGCTTTAATAATCCATAAACTTTTTATATTTTTGATTGACGCAGTGGGTATATATCTGTTGTATATAGTTTATTTTAAAAATAGAAAACCTTTTTTAAATAAACTTTTTTTGTTAATGATGGTTTCCATGTTCTTTTGGGCTGATTT
>CAYPRS010000112.1:0-2255 GCA_964413235.1 uncultured Candidatus Saccharibacteria bacterium
CACCATACTATATTTTCCATCTTCATAACCAGTATTAAAACGCCTCAGAAGCAATATCTTATTATCCTTGACCAAAGCCAAATAAGAAGCTGGAATATTTTGATGTCTTTTTTGAGTCATATTCAACATTAAATGATATAAAAACAAACTTTTAAAGCACTTTGGACAGTGTTTTATCCAAATTTGGAACTATATCAAAATTTTTCAAATCTTGCGGACTAATCCATTTATATTCAGTATGTTCCCAATCTAGTTTTATTACAAGTTTTTTGTTTAATTCAACTAAAATAGGAAAAATTACCCAAATTTTTCGAGTATTATTATCAATAAATTCATATGGTTGTCCTAACTTGGTTTGTTTGATCATATCAATAGTTATGCCAACTTCTTCGCGTAATTCCTTATGTGCCTTTTGTTCAAGTGAACAAAATTCATCAAGATATCCAGAAACAGTATTCCATAATCCTTGATATGCGCAAACTTTACCGCTACGTTTCAAAAGCAAAATTTTATCTCCATATTTAACAAAACAAGTTATAACCGGAGCTTTATCAGATGTAGAGTAATTTATTCTTCCGTCAGGAAATTTAGGTAATTTCCCCGAGAATTCCCGTAAAATTTTTTCTAATACAATTCCGTTATTATTCATATTGTTTTGTGGGCGGTACAGGACTTGAACCTGTGACCTCTACAATGTCAATGTAACGCTCTAGCCAGCTGAGCTAACCGCCCCCCTTAAACTCGCCGTAGGCGAGTCGGGCGATCATTATAAACAATGCTTATAATGATTTAGCCCTCACATGGAATCGTTTTATTTCATACTGTTTTTTCTTTTACGATCAAGAACACTTTATTCTGTTTATTTTCTACAATACCGCATTTTTTAAGTTTTTTCAATGTAACTAACTATGGATATACACATCAAAAATCAAAAAAGGTAACCAAACTTTTGCTATCGCAAAAGTTTGGTTACCTTTTTGCCTCGTTTTTTTGTTTTCAATAAAATCCGCCGACTAACTTTTTACTTTCTTTTATCTTACTCACTCTTTGTTGCGACCGCAACAAAGAGTGAGTAAGTTTTGCAAATCAACTACTTATTTATAATTACCCACAAATTTATAATTACCCACAAAAGGTAACAGTCCTCGCCTTTTGTGGGTAAGTTTCAAGTAAACAATTTAACCAACTTGGTAACCCGGTTACCAAGTGAAAACTTCCTTGGAAAAATCATTTTTATTTAAACAACCCCGTGCTCAAATATTTCTCTCCCCTGTCCGGAAATATGGTTATAATATTAATTATTTTGCCATTTTGACCGCTTGAATCAATTTTTCTTACAACTTCCTGAGCCGCCAACATCGCAGCGCCACTGCTCATACCGACAAATATGCCTTCTTCTTTTGCAATACTCCTTGCTGTTTCAAACGCTTCTTCCGTATCAATAATAATTACTTCATCAAGCAAATTACGGTCATAGATAGAAGGAACAATTGCTTCCTTCATATTCTTTAATCCTTGAATATAATGCCCTTCTTTTGGTTCAGCACTGACTATTTTGACTTTTGGATTGTATTTTTTTAAATACGCCGCCACACCCATTAAAGTTCCGGAAGTGCCCAAGGCTGAAACAAAATAGTCAATTTCTCCGTTTGTCTGTTCCCATATTTCCTTTGCCGTGCCTTCATAATGAGCAATTTTGTTGTATTTATTGGAAAACTGATCCGGTCTAAAATATTTTTCCGGATACTTTTCTGTCAACTCTTTTGCCTTCATGATCGCGCCGTCCGTGCCAAGTTTTGGGTCAGTTAAAGTTATTTTCGCACCAAAAGCTTTGATCATTTTTTGACGCTCTATGGAAACCGCTTCGCTCATTACAATTTCCACTTTATAACCCAAAACCACCCCGATCATAGCCAGAGAAATTCCGGTATTACCACTTGTCGCTTCAATAATAGTTTTTTCTTTGGTCAATTTCCCTTCCGCCTCCGCTTGCTCAACCATCTTTAAAGCGATCCTGTCTTTTATACTTCCTCCCGGATTAACCCCTTCAATTTTCGCGTAGATATTTACATCTTCGTTGGAATTCAATTTGTTTATTTTTACTAAAGGAGTGTTTCCAATTGTTTGTAATATATTTTGATATATCATGTTCTTGAAAAAATTAATTTAAGAATCTGTTTGTAATCTTGCTTTCGTAGCGAAATTTCCATATTTTCACTGTAACTTGTTAAAAATTTCTCGGAATAGTCCCGCTA
>CAYPRS010000113.1:0-2191 GCA_964413235.1 uncultured Candidatus Saccharibacteria bacterium
GCAAGAGTATTTTTAAAAGTGTTGTTGTGCGACGAAAGTGGATATTTTATAAATTTTTGATGGACGTTAAAAATATATCCTTCTTTAATATTTTGCCCCACGGCATCTTCCAAAAGAAGTGCGTAAAAATTCATCTGCGCCATATATGCCGCGTTAAAACGTTTCCCCCAGTCAGTTTCTTCAATGCCTTTCCCGGCTTTAATATCAACCGGAACATAAGTAAAGTCGTCAAAATTTGACACGCCTTTGGTGCGCATTAAAATGTCCGGTCGTCCAACCAACATCGGCGTTTGTTCAAAAAGAGAATCCTCGCCACTGCGCAAAAGAATTCCTTGATAGATAAAATTTACGCCATTTTTCATATGCAAAAGAGTTTCGCGCGCGCCTTTTTTCAATGCTTCTTCATCCGTGAGTTCTCCTGTTGTTACCTCCACAAAAGTTTTATCTTTTTGTGATTTGAAATATTCAACCGATCTTTCTTCGTGAGCCACGCCGTTTTGCCAAAGAAGTTTCAAAAAGTAGCCAACCTCGTCGCGCTTAGCCGGATCGGCGTTTTTGTCCATATACACGCGATATTTGCACTTAGTGTAATTATATAGATCGGTGGCGGTAATGTGTTTCATTGTCTATTATAATAACATCAATTGTGATATCATACGATTATATAAATAATTGGTAATAATATATATAAAATATGTTACAACAAAAAATCAAAGACGACATAAAAGTAGCTATGAAAGCTAGAGAAACCGTTAAGTTAGAAGTTTTGCGAGGTATCTTGGCGGCGTTTACTAATGAATTGATAGCAAAAAAACGCAAACCCAGCGATGAGCTTTCTGACGATGAAGCTGTTCTTGTAGTTCAAAGGCTTGCCAAACAACGTAAAGATTCTATTGAGCAATTTCGTACCGGCGGTCGCGACGACCTTGCTGAGGCGGAAAAAGAAGAACTGAAATATATAAAAGCGTATTTACCGCAAATGATGGCACGAGACGAGATCAAAAAACTCGCCATTGCTAAACGCGATAAAATGGCGCTAACCGACCCAAGCAAAAAAGGAATACTTATGGGAGCGCTTATGAAAGACCTCAAAGGCAAAGCCGAAGGTGGTGATGTAAAAGATGTCTTAGACGAGATTTTTGAAAATTTATAAAAAACATACTTCGTTAGAACATATTCTCTAACGAAGTAAAATTTTATTCAATGAGGTATTCTTCCCCGTGATTTGCGGTGAAAACCGAGAGCAAAACGGTGTGCTTCGCTATTGGCAAGGATTATTTGTTTTTCATACTCGTCTTTGATCTCTCTGTTTCCTAAGAGCTCTTTTGGTTTATGGTGTTCATTTTTGACAACGCCAACCACGGGAATTTTGACCCCCGCATCTTTTAAGACTTGCTCAGCTGTATTTTTTTGTGCTGTCCCTCCATCAACCACAATAAGTTTTGGTAATTGCCATTCAGGATGCGCGAGTCGTCTTTCTAAAATTTCTTTCAACGCTTTTGTATCATCTGCTCCTTGGAAACTTTTAATCTTAAATTTTTTATACTCACTTTTTTGCGCTTCGTCACTTTCCACAACCGTCATCACACCCACGACAAACATTCCCGACAAATGCGCGATATCATACGCTTCAATACGAAAACCACTCGGTGTTTTGAACGATTCATCTTTGATAAGCGCCACGTCTTGAATGTGTTCCAGCGCAAAAATAGTTCTTTTGATCTGCGCCGCTTCTTCAAATTCCAGTTTTTTGGCAGCTGACATCATTTCTCTATGCAACGTTCCCCGCAAATTTTTCTTTTTACCTTCAAAGAATAAGCGAATATTGCGAATATTTTTTTGATATTCTTTTTCGGTTATTTCGTCTGAGCAAACACCGGGGCAAAGTCCGATCTGACGATTGAAACACGGCTTTCCGGAATGCGGTGTGCAAGTATCTCTGAACGGAAATATTTTACGCACGATCTTGACCGCCTCTTTAAGTTGCGTGTCGTGCGGAAACGGACCAAAAGCATCTTTTGCTTTTATTTTCCCTTTTCCTTTTTTCTTTAATATCTCCCGTTCTCGTACAACAAGAACTCTGGGAAATTTTTCGTCTGTAATAATTACAAAATTAAAACTCTTGTCATCTTTTCCATCGGTATTATGGAGCGGTTTGTGTTTTTTGATGAGTTGCGTTTCTAAGATAAGC
>CAYPRS010000114.1:0-2063 GCA_964413235.1 uncultured Candidatus Saccharibacteria bacterium
GGGCGCACCAACATTAACAGTTGCGATTTTTCAAGCGAAAGTTATACCTATGTAGTGTCTCTAAGAAAACATCAAAAACACCATATAACTACCTAATAATCAACAAAGGAATGTTAATAAACTTTTAAAAAAAAGTGCGAATAGATCAATAATATTTTTATCTTTACCTATCAAAAGCACTGATATTCAATAGAAATCATAAAGAATTAGGGCTTAGATTCAGAAAACAATAAATTTATTTGCAATATGAGAAAGAGATTCGAGGCACAATTAGCAATAGGTCAAATACCGATTTCAGAAGTAAAAATACACACCAAAAATGCAACGGCACTTGACGAACTGTTGGCGGCACTGAAAGAGGTGTATTGCAACGAGGAATATAATGAGAAGGTATTTAGTATATTAGAGAGTTATATTACGAAAGGCAAAAAGGAAACCGGAAGAAAAGGAATGAATTTATGGAACATCTTCGTGCTTTCCCAAATACGTTTATGCCTTAATCTCAATTACGAAATGCTTACCAATATGGCCAATTACCATCGTTTAATAAGAGAGCTCATGGGAATTGAAACCGAATTTGGCTACGAAAAAATACAGTTTGAATATCAAAATATCTATGATAATGTAAGCTTGATAAATGATAACATGGTAAAAGAACTCAATGAAGTAATTGTTGAATTTGGTCATAAGGAAGTCTTCAAAAAAAAAGACGTTACGGTATTGCGCTTAAAAACAGATAGTTTTGTGGTGGAAAGCAATGTTCATTTTCCAACTGATTATAATTTGTTGTGGGATAGTTCCAGAAAAGTGCTGGATAGTGTTGCCAAACTTCTTGAAAAATACAGAGGGATTAAAGGATGGCGAAAGCTAAAAAACTGGCGTTATGAGATAAAAGGGTTGATGCGTGAACTGGGAAAGACCAGTAAATCAGGAGGGAAAGGAAAAGAAAAAAGAGTACAATATGCAGCGAAAAGATATCTGAAAAAAGCGAATATGTTGGTAAATAAAGTTAAAATTGATCTACCGACATTTCCCCTACAAGATTTGGAAGATTTATTCTTAATACTTGCTATTGAGTATTTTATAAAATTAATGGAGAAACATATCGACCTTGTTGAGCGAAGGATAATAAAAGGAGAGACGATACCGCATGAAGAAAAACTATTTTCGATATTTGAAACTTATACCCAATGGATAAAAAAGGGAAAGAGCCGCCCGAGTGTGGAATTGGGAAGAAAATTAGCCATAACCACCGACCAATTCAATTTAATTGTGGATTACCGAGTTATGGGTAAAGAACAAGATAGAGACATTGTTATTTCGGTAGCAGACAGCATGCTACAAAAATATAAAATATTTTCTTGGAGTTTTGATAAAGGGTTTTGGAGAAAAGAGAATAAAGAATTGCTACAACTTGAAGTTCCAAAAGTGATTATGCCCAAACTTGGCAAAAGGAATCAGAAAGAAGAAGAGGAAGAAAAATCTCGCAGTTTTAAACGATTAAAAAATAAACACAGTGCCATTGAATCAAACATAAATGAATTGGAAAACAGAGGTTTGGATCGTTGTCCTGACAAAGGGTTTGATAATTTCAAGCGATATATCGGTTTAGGCGTATGTGCCTACAATCTAAAAAAATTAGGTCGTAAAATTCTTACGGAACGGCATAAAGCAGAAATGCAGGAATTACAGAAATCAGCATAATAAGCTGTATTTCATTTGATTATAAAACATCTAAAAAGGATAGATATGTCTTGAAAGTAAATAAATGAAGGGTTATTAACAAAAAATGTGGAGTTATTAACAATTTTCTCTTTTTTTGATAATTCATCACAAAAGTTCCATCGGGATTTTCAATCCTGATGGGAGCCGATCACCCAACTATTCTCTTAAAAGTCAAAAATCACGAGTTTTCTTAGAGACACTAACTAGAATCTCAAAAGGAATTTATTACATTCCAAAAAAAGACAAGATTTTAGGTAATTTAAACCCGTCCGCAGAAGAAATAGGGAAAGCCATAGCCAAAAGAGATAAAGCAAGGATTATTCCAACCGGTGCCTATG
>CAYPRS010000115.1:0-2041 GCA_964413235.1 uncultured Candidatus Saccharibacteria bacterium
CCTTATTTTATATATTGACTTTTTTGATTGACCATAATATTCTCTTAAAAGCTTTAAAGGAGGAAAAAGCATGTATGACACAAGTATAAGTATGGGTGAAACACCCGAGAAAATAGCAGAGGTAATCGTAGAAGCAACGTTTGATGGCAAAATTCGCCATTCGGACGAAATAGTCTATAAAATATTAGTCCCAGCAGTATTCACTGCAAAACAGTTTAGAATTGGTCTAAAATACATGGACTAATATTACAATTAAATGTGCAGCGCGCATTTAGTTGTACTGAGTGGATATTCATTATCATTATGGTATCCACTTTTCTTTTTTATTCAGTAACAGCTCTCGTTTTTTAAAAACCGCTGTAAAGTAATTTTTCTACCAACTAAAAACTAACTTAATATATCTCATCCTTCTTCTCCTTAATAAAATGAGTGAAAGTATCAAGGGCTTTTAAGACAACTTTAAACGGAGCTTCAATAATAAAATCCATAATAAAGATAAAAATATTAACAGAAGAAAATTTTAAAGAAAGCCAATGTCCAAGCGAAACGATCGGCAGAGTAAGCATGTCCCACACAAATACCAAAAATTTTTGTTTGTCACTTTGAACAACCCATTTTCGCGCGATGAAACGAACACGCAAACCAAAATAACTGACAAAAGTTAAAAAGAGTAAAAAGAGCCCAATACCAACTGCATTAAAATGAAGTTTATTGAGTACCCATAAAATTGAGCCAAAAGAAAAAGCAAAAGCCATAAGATATAGAATAAAAGCGACATATTGCCACAGTCCCTTTGCTCGCCTTGCCCGCAAGAAAATTTCTTGGTGCCCATTGCCGTACACAACGGAATGTACGCCGGCAACGATTTTATCGGTATTTTTTTTGTCCGGCTTTGCAATATTCATAGTCATCGCAAAAAGCAGAAGGGGATGGAATGTAGTGTTTATAAAAAGAGCAAGATAATTGATCTTTTTTAAAATAAAGTAGTCATAAGGAAGTTCAATAGCAGCCGCTAATATTATTTTGGTGGCAAAAACATAAACTATCGCTCTGTATGTGTTTTTGCGCATCTGCGCGTGAGTTTTTATATATTCTTCTTCAACGGATTCTCTAACAGTAAAATTTAATTGCTCGGGACTGCTCATTATTTGTTCAGATGATTCTTTGCTCTCGGATACAATTTTTCTAAGCGCGGAAAAATAAATAATATCATTCTTGAGTTTAGGGATAAGGTGCATGTGCAGAGAATTTTTTATTTCCTTTTCAATAAGAATATTTACTTCCGCAAAATCTTCAGCTATATCTTTGAGCCGTTCGTCGTTTATTTCTGTTTTCTTGTTTAAATCAGTCCATTCCGGATAATGCATTATCCAAAGATGATAAAAAAGAGTCGTGTCGTCGTCTTTGAAAAGTCCTCTCCGGCACGCCAGATAAATTTGAACATTGCCCTCTTCCTTTGTGATGTGCGAGTTTGTAATATTGATATGGTTTTTAACCTTATCGTAAAAAGTTTGAATGATCGCCTCATCTACGATAGCGGGGAAAAAGAGGTTTTCAATTTCTAAAGTAGCGAAGTTTATTATACGACGGCGAAAACGAGAACGATATTCAGATGGATAAGTGTACTCAATAAGCGACTGGAAAAAGAGCATCTTGTCTATGATCGCTTGAACGTGTGGTATGACTCTTTCCGGAAGTTCCCCGTTGGGAATATATCCGGCTTGAATAAGCTCAACTAAAAAAGACCGACTGTCTTTTTCGGATGAAAATTCTATTGTCAGCCGTCGTCGCAAAATTCTTTCAATTGCGGTGCGGCGCAGTAAGTGCTCTTCTGTGTAGTCAATGGCATATCTGGCTTTTTCATAATACTGCGCAGCCTTACTCACAATCTCTCCTACCTCAATGGTCGGTTCATGCGGCTGTGCGATCAGATAAGATGGATATTCGTAATTGTTTATTGTATCTAAAAGTGTTTGTATTTCTTTAGATATCATATTGATATACAGTACATTATATCAATTGAAAGGCAAGAGTTCTATAG
>CAYPRS010000116.1:0-1921 GCA_964413235.1 uncultured Candidatus Saccharibacteria bacterium
AATAAGTGGACAGAACCTGTAAGGCAAGCTCAAAGGTTTAATACCTGTTATTTTACATAACATGGACCCGATTAAAATTATTCAAAAATTTTATAAAGTAGATTCTAAATCCTATGGGTATTTAACGAAGCACAGCAAAGCGGTCGCGAAAAAAGCTTTAGAGGTCGCGAAAAAAGTACCTAATCTTAATCCGGATTTGAAATTTATTGAAGAAGCGGCGATGTTGCACGATATTGGTATTTTTTTGACGGAGGCTCCTTCAATCAATTGTTTTGGAGATAAACGTTATATTTGTCACGGTTATTTAGGTAGAAAGCTACTGGAAAAAGAAGGTTTTCCTAAACATGCTCTTGTTTGCGAAAGACATGTTGGTGTCGGTTTGTCTATTCAAGACATAGAGAGACAAAACTTACCATTACCCAAAAGAGATATGCAGCCGATCTCTATTGAGGAGGAGATTGTTTGTTTTGCGGACAAGTTTTTTTCTAAGAGTGCAGAAAATTTATCAAAAGAAAAAAGTGTTAGCGAAGTTAGAAAAGAACAATTGAAATTCGGAGAAGATAAAGTAAAAAAATTTGATGAGTGGTTAGAAAAATTTGGATATTAGTTATTATTTTTTAAATATCAACCATGAATCTATCAAACACAACCATAGAAACAAAAAATCTCTATTTAAAGTTAATTACTTTGGAATACAAAGAAGAAATTTTTAAAGAACTTACCCCTGAGATTACTGTTCATATGTTTCCTAAGGCACCAAACAAAATTGAGGAAGTGATTGAGTTTATTGAAACGGCAATAAAAGAAAACAAAGAGGGCGATAATTTGCAAATGGTCGTACTCCACAAAGAAAGTAAAGATTTTTTGGGCTGTGCCGGACTTCATCATATAGATAGAAAAACTCCGAAACTGGGTATCTGGATCAAAAAGTCGGCACAAGGTAACGCTTATGGAAAAGAAGCAATGATCGCATTAAAAGAGTGGGGAGATCAAAATGTTGATCATGAATATATTCTTTATCCTGTTTCAGA
This sequence comes from uncultured Candidatus Saccharibacteria bacterium, assembly GCA_964413235.1. Classification (GTDB taxonomy): domain Bacteria; phylum Patescibacteriota; class Minisyncoccia; order Phycocordibacterales; family JAGLOS01; genus JAGLOS01. The sequence continues at coordinate 1,032 of CAYPRS010000116.1, forward strand.
CAAAAATTATGCAAGCAGAAGAATCCCGGAGTTTTTGGGCGGGAAGATCGCAAAAGAATATGATAGAAAAGATATGAGTGGGGAAATGCACCATCTTTTAGAATACAGGATATATCCCGACCGAAATTAAAATTATTTTTTTAATTTTAAAAACAAAATTTGCCTCAGATACCAAAAAAGTATAAAATATAACTACAATAAAATATAAGTTAATATAAGTTATCAAGAGGACGAGGAGAGATAAGGCTCTGTGATCCGTCCGGCAACCCATCTTTAGTGACGTAAAGATGTAGGTGCTACATCCTCCTTAAAGCCACGGCTTAGAGGGAAAGATAATAACTGTCCAAATAGACATAATGTAATTATCTTTCCTTAAAAGGAAAGATTTTTTATTAATTATTAAATAATTATATTACAAATATGATTCAAACAGCGGAAGCGGTTTCTCGAGCGCACCCCGACAAAGTGTGTGATCAAATATCAGATGCTATTTTAGACTATTGTCTAGAGCATGATTCTTATTCACGAGTGGCGATTGAGACGTTGGGCGGGCACGGTAACATTGTGCTTACCGGCGAGATCACGACAAACGCACCAATTGGCGAAAATATTTATGAGAGTATTGCCAAACAAGTATATAAAGACAACGGATATATGGACGATATTGACGTATCCATTTATGTTTCCGGACAAAGTCATGAAATAAAAAAAGGTGTTGATAATGACGGGGCGGGGGACCAAGGCATCATGGTCGGATATGCTACAAACGAGACGTCAGAGTTTATGCCGCTTGAAATGTCGCTTGCTCGGAAACTGATAAGGTCAATGGGGAGACATGACGGCAAAGCGCAAGTTACGGTGGAAGACGGAAAAGTTATTAATATCATTAC
>CAYPRS010000117.1:0-1880 GCA_964413235.1 uncultured Candidatus Saccharibacteria bacterium
TTCCAGCGCTTTAATGCTAAGAGAAATTCTTGAATCATCTATCCCTATTATCTTACATTTCACTTTCTGACCTACATTAAACAATTCTCTCGGATCGTCAATCAATTTCCACGCCAATTCTGAAATATGAACAAGTCCTTCAAGTGAACTGTTAAATTTCACAAAAACGCCAAAATTAACTATTCCGCTAATCTCGCCCTCTATTATGTCTCCGGGTTTCAGACCTGATATTTTTTCCAATTCTTCTTTTTCTTTGGTGACTTTTTCGCTAACGATAAGTTTTCCTTCATTTCTGTCAACACCGATTATTCTAACTTTTACATCTTTTCCGACAATTTGGGAAAGAAGCGACAAAATCTTGTTTTTATCCCCATCACTTACTCTTGGATAATGCTCGCCGGTAAGCTGTGAAGCAGGCAAAAATCCCATAACACCGTTTATTTTCACTATCAAACCTCCCTTGTTTGCTTCAAGAACCACTGTAGTGATTGTTTCTTTCTCTTCCATCTTCTTCTCCAATTCTTTCCAAATCATTTCAGTGCTCGTTTGTTTTAATGACATTTCTATATAACCATCTTTATTTTCAAGGTCGGTTACTGTCGCAGATATGGAACTTCCTCGTTTTAGATTTTTAAATACGCTTAGTCCGCTAAATCTTCCATAACCGTAGATAGCCCCCATCCCAACGGGACTAAGATCAACATAAATAATATTGCTTCCTATCTCTATTACTTTTCCTTCCATATTTTCTCCGATTTTAGGAATCATTGGCGCGTACTCGGCATTTAACAAACTTTCCATCTTGGAATTCTTATCCGATTTCTTTTGTAAATCCGCCATTTTTAATTTTCTCCTTTCTTTTTTAGATTTTCTTGATTTTAGAATAAAATCAAGAATAATATAAGTGTAATCTATAATTCTAACATTGTCAAAAAAGTGTATTCATGTTAATATGTTGATGTGTTAATTGTTAATATGTTAATATGAATATCACTTGGTACGGGCAAAGCTGTTTTAAAATGCAGAATAAAGATATTACGCTAATTACCGACCCTTTTGACAAAAGTGTCGGTTTGAGACCTTTTTACGGATCGGCTGATCTGGTAACGATCAGCCATAATCATTTTGATCACAACAATTACGACGCGGTTAAAAATGATCCGTTTGTAATTAACAGCATTGCCGGTGAGTTTGAAATAAAAAAAGTTATTGTAAGAGGCATTGATTCATACCACGATGACAAGAAAGGAAAAGAAAGAGGCGGCAACATTATTTACACAATAGAGATGGACAATATCAGAATTTGCCATCTGGGTGATTTGGGGCAAAACGCTCTTACCAACAAACAGTTGGAAAAAATCGGACAAATTGATATTTTATTTATTCCGGTCGGAGGAATTTTCACTATAGATTGGAAAACGGCAAGCGCGATAATAAGCCAAATTGAGCCGCGTGTGATAATTCCAATGCATTACAAAATTCCGGGGGTAAAAGGCGAACTGTTAAAATTAGACAGTGTTGATAATTTTTGCAAAGATCACGGAATATCTCCAAAAGACGCAGTTGATAAATTTAGCGTTAAGAAAAAAGATTTGCCGCAAGATGAATCCAAAGTGGTGGTAATGAAAGTCGCGTAGGCATATAACGCAAAACTTCATCGTTCCGACCGATCGACAAGTAGGAGTAGGGACGGGTTTCAAACCCGTGAACCCCGCTGTCATTCCAAGCCAACCTGTCATCCTAAACCCCGCTGTCATCCTGAACTTGTTTCAGGATCCACTCTCTATTACATCTAACCAAACCCATAGATCATAAGGTATCTAATACCTACTCATCTGTTTTTATACTAACGCGTTTCTTTTTATATATAAACTTGTTAC
>CAYPRS010000118.1:0-1815 GCA_964413235.1 uncultured Candidatus Saccharibacteria bacterium
TTTTCCATCAGTATTATGAGGTGGTTTGTGTTTTTTGATAAGTTGTGTCTCCAAAATAAGCGCTTCCAACACGGAATCTGTCTGGACAAAATCAATAAATTTCGCGTCGCGAACCATTGTTTCAATCAGGGGGCTTCGTTTTTCAATTAGATCGGGACTAAAATAACTCCGCACCCTATCCCGCAGAGATGTAGCTTTGCCAATATAAAGAATTTTCTTTCGCGCGTTGCGAAAAAAATATACGCCGGGAAGATCTGGAAGCTTCAGTTTTTTAACATCTGCGTATTCCATATATTCATTATCGTATAATTGAATAATTTAGCAACTAAAAAATTTGTGTGATGTAAAAAAAGAGATCCATATTCAAGAATCTCTAATTAAACTACAAGTTATACGTTTAGAAACAAACAGAGCTGTTTTTTTCAATAAACTTTTCCGCTTCATCAAAAGGAAAAGATGGCTCTTTTCCAGAATGAAGCTCCGCAATAATTTGTTTAATTGTCTCCAATTTAGCAAATTCTGGAACTTCATCTCCAAATTGACTTTGGTTTAGTCCGACTTCATATACCCAGACAATTATCAGAAACTTTTTTTTATCCTCCTTACAGAGATCAACAAAAAGACGTGAGAGATCCCCTCCGTAAATTTCCATTACATCAAGTATACTAAGTATGCCATACATTGCTTCGCCATACTTTTCGTTGCCTTTTTCTCTAATACTTTCTGCCTCTTCACATACCTCTTGAAGCCAAGAAAGATTACCTATAATACCACCAGCTATGGCAACAACGCATTCATGAAATTGCATGCCTTTTTTTAGTCGGTGAAGTTTTATTTCTTCCATATGTTTTTTTGTTAAAGACCATTAAAAGCAATGGTCTTGTTAATAAAATTAGATGGTAAAACTTACTCGCAATTAACGGTGACCACGCTTGTATAGTAACTACACACAGCGTCGTTAGTTGCAAAGCAATTAGAATTACGCTGTGTATATTAATATTTTTAAGTAATTCCTACCCGCAAGTTAAGCATGTTTTTAACATTTTGTCAAGTAAAAATTAAGAAAACATCAAGGATACTTGATCTTTTCCTTATTTTCTCCTCAAAACTTGTGTAAGATATTTTCCAGTATATGACTTGGGATTATTAGCGATTTCTTCAGGCGTGCCTTTGGCGATGACACGCCCGCCGGCGGCTCCGCCTTCAGGACCTAGGTCTATTACATAATCGGAGCTTTTGACAATATCGAGATTGTGTTCAATTAGTACAACAGTATTTCCTCCGCGATCAATTAGCTTTTGCAATATCTCGATCAATTTTTTTACATCCTCGTAATGAAGTCCAATAGTCGGCTCGTCCAGTAAATAGATCGTTTTTTGTTGGAATGGACGAAAAAGTTCCGATGAGATCTTTACCCTTTGTGCTTCCCCACCTGAGAGAGTTGTAGCTGATTGTCCGAGTTTGAGATAACCGAGCCCCACTTCAACAAGAGTTTTTAATCTGTCGTGAATTGCCGGAATATCTTTGAAAAATTCGTTCGCTTCTTCAATGGTCATTTCCAGAACTTCATAAATATTTTTCTTTTTATATTTTACTTCCAGTGTTTCTTTTTGAAAACGCTTTCCATTACATACATCACATTTTACATAAACGGTCGGCAAAAAATGCATCTCAACGGCGACAAGTCCGTTCCCTTGGCATGCTTCACAACGTCCACCTTTGACATTAAAAGAAAATCGCCCGGGTTTCCATCCTCGCAAACGCGCCTCGGCGGTTTCTGCAAAAAGCTCTCTGATAAAAGTAAAAGCTCCGGTA
>CAYPRS010000119.1:0-1789 GCA_964413235.1 uncultured Candidatus Saccharibacteria bacterium
TCTATTTATTCGTTTCACTCATAAAGAAGTTTTACTTTCTGGGATGACAATAGGAATGACGGTGATAAGAAAAGTGGGAAAATCCTAATTATATCTTAAACTCAATCACATCCCCGTCTTGCGTAATGTATTCTTTCCCTTCTGTTCTTAAAACTCCTTTGTCAATCGCATTTTGCCAAGAGCCGGCATCCAACAATTCTTGCCAATTTATTACGCTCGCCCTGATAAATTTTTCTTCAAAGTCGCCATGGATCGCGTTGCCCGCCTGCGGAGCGGTAGAATTCTTTTTAACAGTCCACGCCCGTGTTTCCGTTTCACCCGTTGTTAAAAAAGTAATAAGATCTAATGATTCATAGCACCTTGCTACCAATTCATCCAAATTTGAAACATTTTTATCCAAGACGGTTTCTTTCCTGAATTCTTGAGCTTCGTCTTCCGAAAGTTCCGAGAGATCAAGTTCAAACTTGATCGGTAAAAATATCTTATTTTCTATTTCTGACAAAAATTTATCTTTATCTATTTTCTGATTCTCATTAACATTGATAACATACAGAATCGGTTTGTCGGTCAAAAGTTGAAACCCTTTAAAAACATCTTTCTCATTTTTATCAAGCTCCACGCTATTCGCCATTTTCTCATTTTCCAAAGCCGTTTTATATTTTTCCAAAACACTTTTGAATAAAACAGCTTCTTTGTCTCCCGATCTTGCTTCCTTGTCCGCTTTGATCATTCTTTTATTTACTGTTTCCAAGTCGGTCAGAATAAGTTCTATGTTTATTGTTTCCAAATCGCTTTTCGGATCTATTTTATTGTTAATATGAATAATATTTTCATCTTCAAATCCGCGGACAATATGAACGATCATATCAACTTCTCTGATATTGGCAAGAAATTTATTTCCCAAGCCTTCGCCTTTATGAGCGTCTTTAACAAGACCGGCAATATCAACAAATTCAATCGCAGTCGGAATTATTTTTTTACTTTTGGAAAACGCCGCCAATTTTTCCAGTCGTCCGTCCGGAACTTTGACAATCCCAATATTCGGATCAATCGTGCAAAACGGATAGTTGGAAATATCTATTTCTTTTTTGGTCAACGCTTTAAATAAAGTGGATTTCCCCACATTTGGAAACCCCACTATTCCCACTGAGAGTAACATAGTATAAGTATTAAGCAGTAAATAGTAAGTAGAAAGTAGAATTAATATCAAGCTTAATACTTAATACTAACTACTTGCTACTTTCTTTTATTATATCTGTTTTTGAAAATTTGAAAAGTGTTTGTATCGCGCGCGGTAATATTACGGAAAACATTTACTTGTTTTATCTCAAAACTATGATAGAATAAAAGTAGTATTTTTAATAATAAAAATGTGTTTACAAAATTAATCATCCAAATTTTAACAAACGCGGTTGCGATCTATGTCGCGGCTGAACTGGTTCCTGGATTTACTTTAAAGGAGGACAGTTTTATGACTTTGGTAACAGCCGGATTTATCCTCGGGATGATAAATTTTTTCGTGAAGCCGATTCTGAAGCTCATCTCCGCGCCGTTAATCCTTTTTACGCTCGGACTCTTTACAATTGTAATAAACATTGCTATACTTCTTTTATTGGATTATTTTATGGCTGAGTTGGAAATTAGCGGTTTTCTGGCGGCATTCTGGGCAACGATTGTTATCAGCGCGGTAAATGTTTTTATCGGAGCTTTTTCAAAAAGGTAATAGAGTTATTCTATCCCGAACCCCATTGTCATTCTGAATTTACCTATTGTCATTCTGAACTTGTTT
>CAYPRS010000120.1:0-1780 GCA_964413235.1 uncultured Candidatus Saccharibacteria bacterium
AAAGCCCACGCGTTTTTTGGTATTAAAGCGATTACTTGGTGGTGCGACCGCCAAGTGCCAATATCCGAATAAGTCTATAATATTATTCTCTATTTTTTAGCGCATTCTTTAATGTGTTGTCATCGGAATACTCCAACTCGGTGCCGGTGGAAAGTCCACGCCCGAGGGTGGTTAATTTGATCTCGTGTTTTTTTACTAAAGGCTCTAAAAATTTTTCCAAAAACATTCTGGTATTATCTCCTTCAGGATTTACGGTGAACGCAAATATTATTTCTTTCAAGTTTTCTTCTGTGGCGGCGCGTTTTATTTCACGAGCAAGTTCTGTTGTCCTTACTTGCGTAAAATTCTTTTTACCTGCAATCGGCACAAGTCCATTCAATATAAAATAACGTCCGTTATAAGTACCGCTTTTTTTTATATTTTCCAGATCAATATTTTTAGCAACGATCATTATGGTTGTTCTATCTGTGTTAGCGCCACTACATATACTACAAATATCAGTATCAGGGTTGTGTTCCGTATTAAAAAATCTAAAACAATGAGAACATTGAGAAATATTATCTCCCAAACGTAAAATGGTTTCCGATAACTCTTTTAATTGTTGTTTGTCCTGCGACAAAAGAAAATAGACAAACCTTTTTGCTTGTCTGCCACCCACGCCCGGGAATTGCGAAAATTTTTCCACTAATTTCGAAATACTGTCCATATCGTCAATGCATTAAAAATTATCAAATGTTTCTTCAGTGCTCGCGCCATCGTAATTACTTGTACTGAGATCTTCAAAAGAAGTTTTCTTTTCGTTAAAGTAAAGTTCAACTTTTCCGGTTGGACCATTACGGTGCTTTTCTATTAAAATCTCAGCTATATTTGTCTTTTCCGAATCTTCTTTTTGTTTATCTTCACGATGAATGAACATTACCACATCGGCATCCTGCTCAATAGAACCAGAATCTCGCAGATCGGACAGACGAGGACGCCCTCCGCGCGCTTCCACAGCACGAGAGAGCTGTGACAAGGCAAGTACCGGCACATCAAGCTCTCTGGCAAGTCCTTTGAGCGCTCGTGAAATTTCCGTTACTTGATTGACCATGGAGTCGTAATTTTTGGTCGGGTGAATAAGCTGAAGATAATCAACAATAATAAGATCAAGTCCGTGTTCTTTTTTCATTTTCCGCGCCACCGAACGCATCATAAGGACATTATTACTTGAATTATCATCAATATAAATAGACGCTTTTGAAAGTTCTGCCAGCGCTTGTTGAATATTACTAAAATCTTCATCAGTGCTTATTTTGCCGGTACGCAACTTCCATGAATCAACACGAGCTTGGGCGCTTAGCATTCTGTCCACGAGCTGTTGCGAGCTCATCTCCAAAGAAAAAAGTCCAACTTTTGTTCCAAACTTGATTGCGCTTTCACGCGCGATATCCAGAGCAAGCGAAGTTTTTCCCATGGAAGGACGCGCCGCCAAAATAATAAGATCCGATTTTTGCAGTCCGGCAAGCTTGTTGTCAATATTGGCAAAACCGGTTCTAATTCCACGAATTTCTTCTTTGTTATTATGAAGTTTCTCCAGACGCTCCCATGCTTCATTAAGAGTTTTTTTGATCTGGACAAATTTTTGACTGCTGCCTATGTTGGTTGCTTCAAAAATTTTCTTTTCAACTTCGTCAATAAGCTGTTCCAGTTCTAAATTCTCATTATACCCAAGCTCAGAGACATGTTCCGTCGTGTTAATAATATTACGAAGCACATATTTTTTATGAACGATATCCGCGTA
>CAYPRS010000121.1:0-1736 GCA_964413235.1 uncultured Candidatus Saccharibacteria bacterium
GTTGTAACATATACTGGCATAGGTATTGGTGTCGGACAGGTGGTTGTACTTACGGCTAATGTGGTGTCGTTAACAGATATATGGTTTATTATTCTTAGATTTTTGTTATCATTTGCCGGTTTTTTCAGAAAACGCAAAGAAGAGCCTTGGGGTGTTGTGTATGACTCGGTAACAAAGCGCCCGCTTGATCCGGCATATGTTACACTTGAAAAAAAAGGAGGAAAAGGCGGTGGAGTAATAACAGATATAGATGGACGTTATGGATTTTTGGTATTACCCGGTAAATATATATTAAAAGTGAAGAAAACTCATTATAAATTTCCTTCCGAGAAACTCTCAGGTAGATTACAAGATGAACTTTATGAAGATTTATATTTTGGCGATCCTATTGAGATCAATATAAAAAATACGGAACTTATCCATAAAAATATCCCACTTGATCCAACCGGTTTTGATTGGAATGAATACACGAAACAGCAGAGAAAACTTTTTGTGATCCATTCGCAAAAAAAACGCATCATCTCTATAATATCAAATATTGTTTTCTTTAGTGGATTTTCTTTTTCCGTGTATTCATTATGGATAGATCCGCAAATGTTAAATTATGGCATTTTTATTCTCTATGCCGGAATTTTTCTTTTTCAATCTATCTGGAGAGTCAAACATAAGATTACGCGGCTTATTGATGCAAATACGGGATTTCCGATTTCTTTTGCTATTATTAAAGCGTATATTAACGAAAATAATATTTTGGCGAAGAAAGTAGTATCTGATGAATTTGGTAATTTTTATTTATTGACACCGCCAGGAACTTATTATTTTACTATAGAAAAAAAGTTGCCTGACGGATCTTATTCAAAACCATACCGCTCAAAACCTATTCAACTCAAAAAGGGTATTGTGCTTAAAAATATTTATATTGGATAAAATTAGTTTTCAACTTAGTAACTTCCGAAGTTTAAAAGGGACGGGTACTTTTTACCCGTTCCGGGTAAAAAGTACCCGTCCCTTTTTCTTCTTTTCAAAATTATGATTCGAATGCCACGGCTTAAAATTGATAATGCCCGCCAGCATATTTTTAATCGCGGGAATCAAAAACAAACGATCTTTCATAACGATCAAGATTTTGAGTCCTTTCTTTCCATTATCGCTCATTATAAATTAAAATATGGGTTTAATATCTATCATTTGTGCGTGATGTTAAATCATTTTCATCTTGACATTAAATTTAAAGAGGCGGCAATTATGCCTAAAGCAATGAAAGACGTTGCCCTTACTTATACTAATTATTATCATCATAAATATGGCACGGTTGGCCAGTTGTGGCAGGGGAGATATAAAAATATGGTAGTGGAAGAAGAGCGGTACGCAGACAGATTGGGCGGTTATATTGAGCGCAATCCGCTGCGGGCAGGTCTAGTGAAAAATCCGGGAGAATGGAAATGGTCAAGTTACAGATTTTACGCTTACAGAGAACAGTTGCGGGTTAGGACAAAACGGAATGGGAAGGAAGTATTGGTTGATTTGATTGACGAGGATCCATTGTATAAACAGTTTGGCGCAACTGATAGTGAGCGGCAAGAAAATTATCGGAAGATAGTGTTTGAAATAAATGACGATAAAGCAAGAAAATATTTCGGATTAGCGGAAAAAAGAAGAGGCAGGCCCAAGCAAAAATAAAAAAGGGACGGGTACTTTTTATCCGTTCCGGAACGGATAAAAAGTACCCGTCCCTT
>CAYPRS010000122.1:0-1707 GCA_964413235.1 uncultured Candidatus Saccharibacteria bacterium
AAAGGTTTCAGATTGATCATGTCAAGAAAAAAAGAACAAGACCCGCCTTCGCCAAAGGCTTCGGCGAGGCAAGGAAAACAGGATTATATTAAGACAAAATTTTTACCGGTCGCATTTAATAAGCCTTTTTCAAAGGAATCTTACAAGCAAATTGAGAGTCTTATGTCCCAAGGTTTTTGTGGAATAGGTGTTAATAAACTTGGGATTGAGTTTGCGCGTTAGACAGGCTCTTAAATGTATTTGAACATTGAACAGTAGCGTGGTATTATTCAGAAAAGCAAAAAAGAAGAATATACTTATGTCAAAAAAACAGATACAAAAAGAAATACTTGATCTTACTAAGCTTCTTATTTCTCACGAATCAACCGAAAAGAATTTACAGAAAAGAATTTTGTGTCTCAATGACATAAGATCAAAATTCAAAGATGATCTTATTATTAAAGATTATAATTTTGATGATCGTCCCGCGATCGTGTTATCTAATACGAAAAAGAAGAAAGTCGATGTAATTATTTACGGACACATTGATGTTGTTCCGGGGAGTAAAGAACAATTTATTCCCCAAATAAAAGGAACGCGTTTGTATGGTCGTGGGACATATGATATGAAGGCGGTAGTTTCAGCCAGTCTTTGCGCTGTGCGGGATTACGTTAAAAACAACGGAGCAAAAACTATGGCAGTATTTATAGTCTCCGACGAAGAGCTTGATGGACAGGCGACGGGACGATTGCTTTCAAAAGTTGGATATAAAGCAAAATTTGCGGTAGTCCCTGATGGTGGTTCTGAAACAGACATTGTTTTGCAACAAAAAGGTTTTTTACAACTTAAAGTTACTATCAGAGGCAAAGGCGCTCATGCGTCACGACCGTGGGATTGTGATAATCCGATCACTAAAAGCGCGACATTGCATACACACCTTCTCTCAAAATTTCCATCTCCGGATAAAAAAGACCAATGGAAAACAAGTATTACTTTGACAAAAGTTGTAACAGACAACGGTGTAAATCAAATTCCGGAAATAGCAACTGCATATTTTGATGTTAGATATGTAAAAAAAGAACATATTAAGGAAGTCGTTAAAGAAATAAAAAAATATTTGGGAAAAAGCTCAAAAGTTGAAATTATTGCCGAGAATAATATTTTTTCAGTAGATCAAAATAATCCTTATGTTCAGACTTTGGCTAAAAGTTTACAGAATGCCAATAAAAAGAAAATTCGTTTTGTTAATGAAAATAGTACGAGCGACGCTATCTTTTTTACCGAGAACGGTATTCCGGCGGTCTTATTTCGTCCCAAAGGAGGTAATCCGCATCGAGACAATGAATGGGTTGATATAAATTCCGTGTATAGATCGTATGAGTCATTGCGTAATTTTCTTGTAAATTTTCCTTTGTAACCTGATTCATCTGGCGTTTTAGAAAGTCCAAGATCAATACAATATACTTTTATCATTTAACCCTATTAGAGAATATTCTCTCATAGGGTTTGACAACTTGGATAATTTGATGCAGTCTTAAATTATAATACAAAAGTTTAGATAAACCCAAAAACATTATTATGAATACGGTGGAGTTGGCAAAAAAACTTATAAGTTTCAATACGGTAAGTAATGAAAGTACTCAAGATATTTCTGATTTTATCAGTAATTATCTTGAAGATCACGGTTTTTTAATTAAGCGCCATTATTATGAATTAAAAGGTGTAAAA